>JAYUBA010000141.1:0-2546 GCA_043741075.1 Frigoriglobus sp. | reverse complement strand
ACCGGGGCATCGCAAAGCCTCTGCCCCGGCCACCCATGCCGCCGAGTGAAACGCGGAACGGCCCGAAGTCCTTATCCGGCTTCGGCATTCGACCTGTTGACCGGACCGCGGCGGCGCGAGAGAATAGCGGGTGCCAGACAAACTGGCGCGGAACCCGGAACTTCCGCCGGTGTTGGCCGTCGAACTGGGTGGTAGAGGGAACTGCATGTCCGGGCCGCTCGCACCCACACCCCGCACGAAACGCCGGACCGCCGCACGGGCCGCGTCCGCACTCGCCTGCGGGTTGCTCGTCGCCCTCCTCGGACTGGGCGGACCGAGCGGCGTGACCGGGCGCGCGGCGGCACAACCGAGCAAGAGCGCGAACAGCGGCAAAGACGCCGACAAGGTGGACCGCAACAGCCCGCTGCCGGCCGACGCGCCGGGACTGAAGACGAACGAGAAGATCGCGATCCCGAACACCGACCGGTTGATGTTCAACAAGATCGAGGACTTCAAGCCGGTCGCGTCGGAAGCCGACAACCCGGACGAGTACCGGGCGTGGTGCGAGTTCGTCACCCACGCGAAGCAGTTTACCGCCGCCGAACTGGACCACCACGGGGCGGGCGACCTGACGCCGAGCGACCTGCTCAAGCCGCAGCGGTCCCTGTTCCGGTGCGGGCTACTCCGGTTCGACGGCAAGCTGGTGTGCGTCCGCCGCCTGCCCGCCCCGCTGTTCTTCAAGAACAACCCGGACCTCGGCGTCGAGGAACTGTACGAGGCCCGGTTCGTGCCGCTCGACGAGTCGCCGCTCACGCCGGTGTCGATCGTGTTCACCGAACTCCCGGAGGCGCTCGCCGGGGTCCGCCAGAAGCCGCCGATGGCGTGGCTCGACGTGCCCGCCGACACGTGGGTCACCGCGAGCGGCTACTTCTTCAAGACGATGAGCGTGCCGGGCGAGCAGGCGACCGCGACGACTCCCGTACCGGTGCTGGTGGGCAAGAGCGTCACGCTGATCCCCGGCCCGCCGGTGCCGCCCGGCCCCGACCCGACGGCGCTCGACCGCAGCCTGCGGATTTTCCGGTACATCAAGGACGACGCGCCGATGATCCCCAACCCGCCCACCGCGGACTCCTGGGCGGAGGTGGCGTCGTACCACCGGGTCATCCGGCACGCGGCCCGGTTCCCGGCCGAAGAGTTGGAGAGCCACGCGGTGCCCGGCGTCAAGTTCGCCGACCTGTTCGAAGACGTGCGGAAGGATTACAAGCTCAAAATGGTGCGGTTCGAGGGGCGGCTGATCCGGCTCAAACGGCTGGAATCGAACGAACTGCGGGCGGCCGGCGTGAACCAGTTGTTCGAGGGCTGGCTCGTCCCGGCCACCGAGCCGAGCGGGCACCCGGTGGTCATCGTGTTCACCGAACCGCTCGAAGGCGTCGAGCCGGCCGACCGCACGAGCAAGTGGGTGTCGTTCGCCGGGTACTCGTTCAAGCTGATGTGGTACCAGTCGGCCGAGAAGGACGCGAAGGGTAATCATGTGTGGAAGAAGGCGCCGATGCTGATCGGCAAAAGCCCGATCCCGCGGCCCGACCCGGACCGCCCGTCGCCCGTGACCTGGGGCGCGTTCGTGTGGTGGGTGATTGCCGGCGGCGCGCTCGTTCTGGTCGGCGGCGGCGCGCTGACGTGGTACAACTGGCGCGGCGACCGCAAGTCGAAGGTGGCGATGGACGCCGTGCGGGGCCGCAACCCGTTCGAAGCGGCCAACGCCCCCCCGCCGTAAGGACTGAGGGACTTTCCTTCTTGTGGGACAGGCTTTCAGCCTGTCGGTGCATGACAGGCTGAAAGCCTGTCCCACGATCAAGTTTTTCGTGTTGATCTCACGTCGCACCGCCCACCGGGCGACCGCGACCGACCCGGAGGAGACGACCCGTGAGTGAGAAGAACGCCAGCGCCCCGGCGGGTGCGAACGGCAAACCGCCGGCCGAGGGAGCGAACGCCGTGATCCGCCGCATGGAGGCTGCCGAGGAGTCCGCGCAAGAGCGGCTCATCAAAAAGCACGTGCCGGCGTGGGTGGTCAGCGGCGCGGTCCACGTCGCGATCATCGCGCTGATGATCCTGTTCATGGGGTCGCGGACCGGGGCGGCCAAGCCGACCGAGAAGGTGGTCGCCACCAACGCCGAGACGACCAACGAGCCCGAAGACAAGAACCTGCTCAACGAGGACCCCGGCGTGGACTCGAACCTCGAGGCGGCGCTGCCGGAGATCGACCGGCTGGACAAGCAGACCGTCGATGCGGTCGTCTCGATGGACAACGTCGGCCAGCCGGACGCGCCGAACACCGACACCACGGCGCTGGCCGCGCCCGGCCAGTCGCCCGACTTCACTACCGCCGGCGCGGTCGGTGACACCGGCAACTACCTGGGCGGCGATGGCGGCAGCAAGGGGCAGATCGCGGGTGCGACGTTCCCCGGCCGCAGCGGCGCGACCAAGAGCAAGCTGATCCGCGAGGGCGGCGGCAACGACGAGAGCGAGCGGGCGGTGGCCCGCGGGCTGGCGTGGCTGGCCCGCCAGCA
>JAYUBA010000140.1:0-2549 GCA_043741075.1 Frigoriglobus sp. | reverse complement strand
AGGGTGCGGCTCAGGGCACCCCCATCCTTTCACTCCCCGGCGGCGCGACACACCCGAACCCCGGCTCACTCGTAAGAGGGGCCGGGGTTCGCGGCTTTCGTGGGAACGCGCTGTCGGTTATCATTCCTTCGTGACAAGCTTCGATGGGAGGGTTGTGCGATGGAGTTGCCGGTTGCGCTTCAGCAGACGGAGTCCGGCCGGTTCCGGGCGTGGTGCGTGCGGCCGGTCGAAGCCGAGGCCGAAGGGGCAACGCGCGACGAGGCGCTCGCCAACGTGCAAGCCGAGATCGCCGCGAAACTGCCCGATGCGGAGGTGCGCGTGGTGGTCGGCCGCGTCATCCCCGCCGCCCCGGTTTGGCCCGACGACGAGTTCACCCGCGCGTGGCTCGAAGGCATCGCGGCGGCCCGCGCGGCTGCCGACGCGCAGCCGGACCCGTGGGACGTGCCGTGAAATACCTGGTCGATACCGACACGTTCTCGCTGTTCCTTCAAGTGGACGTGACCGTCGTCGCGAACGTGATTGCGCACCTGTCCGACGGGCTTTGCCCATAAACGTCAGAATGGCAGGCGATTCAAAGGCTTTTCGGCCCTGTTTCGTCCGAAATCAGGGGTTTATATCCAAAGCCTGTCCGACGGCCTGTTGGTTTCGCTGATCACCGTTCAAGAGGCCTGGAACGGGTGGGCGACGGCGATCGCGCGGGCCAGAACGCCCGATCAACTTGCGTTGGGTCACTCGCGCCTCGCGGGCACCCTGAACGAACTGAGGAACTGGACCGTCGTGCCACTCTCGGCCGCCGCAATCGCGCGGTACGAACGCCTGAAACGACAAAAGCTTAACGTCGGCGGAAACGACCTGCGGATCGCGGCGACGGCCCTCGAACTCGGGGCCACGGTTGTCACCCGGAATCGCCGCGACTTCGCCCGGATTCCGGGTGTCGTGCTCGAAGACTGGTCGGTTTAGGCTAGTGGCACCGTTCGCGACGCGTCATCGGACACCCTGTTTCACTTCTCCGCGACCCGCCTTCTCTGGTACGATTCCAGTACAGAACCGCGCGCGGCGTAACCCCTAGCGCGCGGACGCGACCACCAACCACCCCGAGGCACGATCGCCGTGGGACAAAAGATCGAACAGGACCTGCAGCGGTTCCGCAAGCTGGTACGCGGCAAGGTGAAGAGCAACCTGTCCAAGTACATCAGCCGCGGCGAGATGATCGGCAAGAAGGGGAACGACTACGTGTCGATCCCCATCCCGTCGATCAACCCGCCGCAGTTCCGCTACGGGCAGAAGAACTCCGGGGGCGTGGGCGTCGGCCCCGGCCAGCCCGGCCAGCCGCTCACCCAACCCCAGGAGGGCGAGGGCGAGCCGCAGGCCGGCGACTCGCCCGGCGGGCACATCCTCGAAGTCGATCTGACGATGGAGGAACTCGCCGACATCCTCGGCGAGGAACTCGCGCTCCCGCGCATCGAGCCGCGCGGCAAGAAGAACGTCCTCACCGAGAAGGACAAGTACACCAGCATCCGGAGCGTCGGCCCGGAGTCGCTGCGGCACTTCAAGCGCACCTTCAAGCGGGCCCTCCAGCGGCAGATCTCGGCCGGGTCGTACAACCCGCTCGCGCCGAGCGTCATCCCGGTCCGCGAGGACAAGCGGTACCGCGCCTGGAAGGAGGTGCCCAAGCCGGACGCGGTCGCGTGCGTCATCTACATGATGGACGTGTCCGGGAGCATGACCGACGAGCAGAAGGAGATCGTCCGCATCGAGTCGTTCTGGATCGACACCTGGATCAAGAAGCACTACTCGGGCGTGGAGACCGTGTACATCATCCACGACGCGGTGGCCCAGGAGGTGAACGAGCACACGTTCTACCACACCCGTGAGAGCGGCGGCACGAAGATCAGCTCGGCCTACGAGCTGTGCAACAAGATCATCGACGCGCGGTTCCCGCCGAGCCAGTGGAACGTGTACGCGTTCCACTTCTCGGACGGCGACAACTGGGGCGACGACGTGCCCAAGTGTACGGACCTGCTCGCGAACACGATGCTCCCGAAGCTGAACCTGTTCGGCTACGGGCAGGTCGAATCGCCCTACGGCAGCGGCGAGTTCTTCGACCACGTCCACGAGCTGGTGGACGACCACGCGAACGTGGTGGTGAGCCGCATCCCGGACCGCGACGCGATCCTGGGGAGCATCAAGGAGTTCCTCAAAACCGGGCGATAGTCGCCCATGCTCGTGAACGAGGGCGCGCGATGCCGGACAACAAGAGAGCGAAGCCGACCCGACGGTCGGGTGAGGCGGCACTTGCCGAGTTCGACGCGCGACTTCGCGCGCTGGGCGAGCGTGAGGCGGCCCGCGACCGGGATCTGGCCCGCCAGCGGGAGGAACTCGACGGGCTGCGTCGAGAGAACGGTGCCCTGCGCCGTGAGCTGACGGAAGTGAAGTTGACCGCCGCGGTCTTGGGACAACAAGTGCAGGGCTACCCCGATGGTGCACAGCGTGCCGACGACGAGTTGTGGAGGGTGATTTACGCTTGCCTCGCTGCGATCGCGCTGTTC
>JAYUBA010000139.1:0-2550 GCA_043741075.1 Frigoriglobus sp. | reverse complement strand
CCGTCGCTCACGCTTCCGGCTCGTTGAAAACCGAGTCGAACCCGCGTGTCACTTGATGAACAGCATCTCGCGGTAGGTCGGCAGCGGCCACAGGTCGTCCGCGACCATGCCCTCCAGCGCGTCGCCGAGAACCCGCAGTTCGGCCATCTTCGGCACCACCGTGTCGCGCACCGCCTTCGCGTCGGCGTACGGCTCGCCGGAGTGCTTGTGCTGGACCACGTGCTCCAGCCCGGCGGTCGCGGCCTGGAACTTCGAGAGCGTCGCGGTCAGCTCCTTCAGGTGGTCGAGTTGGGCGCCGGCGTCCACCCCCGCGGCCTTGGTCGCGTTCACCGCGGTCGCCACCTCCGCCTGGTACCGCAGCGCGGCCGGCAGGATCATCGTCTTCGCCATGTGGACCATCATCAGCGCCTCGATGCTCACCTCCTTGACGTACTTCTCGGCGAAGATGTTGTACCGGCTGGTCAGCTCGCGCTCGCTGAACACCTTGTACTTGGCGAACAGTTCGACCGTGTCCTTGCGGACGATGACCGGGAGCGAGTCCACCGTGTTCTTCAGGTTCGGCAGCCCGCGCCGCTCGGCCTCCTTGTGCCACTCCTCGCTGTACCCGTCGCCGTTGAAGACGACCTTCTTCGACTCCTTCAGGATGCCCGGCAGCAGGTCCTGGATCGCCTTGTTCAGCTTCGCCGGGCTGGCGTCGCCCGCGGTCGCCTTCTCCAGCGCGGTGGCGACGAAGTCGAGCGACTCGGCGACGATGGTGTTCAGCACCACGTTCGGGCCGGAGATGCTGAAGCTGCTGCCGACGGCGCGGAACTCGAACTTGTTCCCGGTGAACGCGAACGGCGAGGTGCGGTTGCGGTCGCCCGCGTCGCGCGGGAGCTTGGGCAGCACGCTCGCGCCCACCTCCATGAACCCGCCCGGCAGCGTCGTCTCCGGCTTGCCCTTCTCCAACTGGTTCATGATGTCTTGAAGCTGGTCGCCCAGGAAGATGCTCATGATGGCCGGCGGGGCCTCGTTGGCACCGAGCCGGTGGTCGTTGCCGGCGCTGGCGACGGTGACGCGGAGCAGTTCCGGGTACTTGGCGACGGCGCGGATCACGGCCACGCAGAACACGAGGAACTGGGCGTTGTCGTGCGGGGTGTCGCCGGGGTTGAGCAGGTTCTCGCCGCTATCGGTAGACATGCTCCAGTTGTTGTGCTTGCCCGAGCCGTTGATGCCGGCGAACGGCTTCTCGTGCAGCAGGCACACGAGGCCGTACTTCTCGGCGGTGCGCCGCATCACGTCCATCGTGAGCTGGTTGTGGTCGGTGGCGAGGTTCGCGTCCTCGAAGATGGGGGCGATCTCGTACTGGCTCGGGGCCACCTCGTTGTGCCGCGTCTTCACCGGGATGCCGAGCTTGAACATCTCGGCCTCGGACTCGGACATGCACGCCAGCACCCGCTCCGGGATGGTGCCGAAGTACTGGTCCTCGAGCTCCTGGCCCTTCGGCGGCTTGGCCCCGAACAGGGTGCGCCCGCAGTTCAGCAGGTCCGGGCGCGCGTACAGGAAGTTCTTGTCGATCAGGAAGTACTCCTGCTCCGGCCCGACGGTGGCGAACACCTTCACCGCGTCCGTGTTGCCGAACAGCCGCAGGATGCGCAGCGCCTGCCCGGACACCGCCTCCATGCTCCGCAAGAGCGGGGTCTTCTTGTCGAGCGCCTCGCCGGTCCAGGAGACGAACACGGTGGGGATGACGAGCGTCGCACCGTTGGGCGATTCGCGGATGTAGGCGGGCGAGGTCGGATCCCAGCCGGTGTACCCGCGGGCCTCGAAGGTGGCGCGGATGCCGCCGGACGGGAAGCTGGACGCGTCCGGCTCGCCCTTGACCAGTTCCTTGCCGCTGAACTCGGCGACGGCGGCCCCGGTGCCGGTGGGCGCGAGGAAGCTGTCGTGCTTCTCGGCGGTGAGGCCGGTCATCGGCTGGAACAGGTGGGTGAAGTGCGTGGCCCCGTGCTCGATGGCCCAGTCCTTCATCGCGCCGGCGACCGCCTCGGCGACGGACGGGTCGGTGAGTTGCGCGCCCTGCTTGATGGTCTTCTGGAGCGCCTTGAACACCGGCTTCGGGAGCCGGGCCTTCTGCACTTCCTCGCTGAACACGAGTACGCCGAACAGGTCCTTCAGGTGGTCGGTGCGGAAGTCGATCTGGTTCAGGTCGTACTCGGTGGTGGCGATCGCCTGGATCGCGGCCTGGCGGGGGTTGGACATCGGAAACGGCTCCTGCGGGTCGCGCGCGGCGACGACTGGGGATGGTGATCGACGCCACGCCGCGACACCCGGTGATTCCGGGCGGCGGTTGGGCTGGTCGGGGAGAGGATACTCAGGTTATAAGCCTGATTCGAGATGCGGCAAGAAGAAGACCCACCCCCCAGCCCCCTCCCTGAAGGGAGGGGGAGTAAGCATCGTGTCCCTCTCCCCTTGCGGGAGAGGGTGGCGGCGCTTCGCCGACGGGTGAGGGGTGAAACGTCAACCCACCCGAATCGCGACCCCGCACCCGGCGGCGAAGCGCCGCCACCC
>JAYUBA010000138.1:0-2551 GCA_043741075.1 Frigoriglobus sp. | reverse complement strand
GGTGGCGGCGCTTCGCCGCCGGGTGAGGGGTTCTTCGCCCGACGCCTCATCAACGTGGTGCTACGGACCGTATTCTCTTGGACAGAGGCACCCCCCCGATGTCGTCGGCGCTGTTCGGCATTCTGCAACTCGACCGCGGCGAACCCTACGGGTACGCCCAGGTGGCCGGCCTCGCGCAGGCGTGGCTCCAGGACGCCGGCGGGTTCGCGGCCGTCGGGCTGGTCGTGTACCTGCTGTACGCGCTGTCCACGCCCACCGACAAATCCCAGTCCGAAAAGCTCCGCGTGCCGGTGTCCCAGTGGATGCTGCTGATGGGTGCCATCAGCCTCGTGTGCTACGTCGGGGTGCTGTTCCTGCTCGTCACCGGGAAGGGCGCGCCGCCGGTCCCGCCGCCCCCGCTGTCGGGCGAGGTGCTCAAGGCCGAACGGCCGGTGTGGCACACGGAACTGCGGCCGATGCTGCTCGCGGTCGCCGGGCTGTTCGCGCTGCTCGGCATCGGCGAGCCGTTCGCCCGCGACGTGTGGAAGATCGTGCGGCGGAACGTGTCGTTCGGGTCGTCCGGCGTGCGCCGGTTCGGCCGCAGCGTCTCCGCCTACGCGGCCGACCTGCTCACCCGCAACCGCGTCATCGCGCTGGTCGCGGCGCTGGTGCTGTACGCGGCGTTCGGGGCGGTCCTGTTCGCCGTCGGGGTGCCGAAGCTGACCGGCATCTGGACCGGGGTGCTGCTCGTGGCCCTCGGCGTGCTCGCGTGCGCGCTGTTCCTGCTCATGCTGTTCGAGGCCGAAGGGCCCGTGTGGGCCATCGCCAAACTGAGCTTCAAGGAGGCGGTCCGCAGCCAGGTGTTGTGGGTGTTCCTGGTCATGTTCCTGCCGTTCCTGTTCCCGCTCCAGTGGTTCTACACGGGCAAGCCGTCCGACGAGTTGCGGACCACGACGGTCGCCGTCACCCTGGTGCTGAGCATCCTCATCCTGTTCCCGGCGCTGCTGCTCACGTCGTTCGGCATCCCCAACGACATCAAGAACCTGAACATCTTCACCGTCGTGTCCAAGCCGGTGGAGCGGTTCGAGATCGTCCTCGGCCGGTTCGTCGGGTACGTCGCGCTCATGACCCTGGTGCTGCTCGCCCTGACCGGGGTGAGCCTGGTACTGGTGACCAACACGAGCATGTCGGCCCAGGCGCGCGAGGAGACGTACAAGGCGCGGGTGCCGTACCGCGGGAAGCTCGAGTTCAAGAGCCTGATTGGCTCGGAGCGGACGGAGAAGAAGGAGTTCGACGGGACGAACGTGGGGCGCGAGTTCGACTATCGGAAGTACATCCAGGGGGCCGGCGAGTCCCCGCACCGGGCCATCTGGCGGTTCGCCGACGTGCCGTCCGACTTCGCGTCGGCCGCGGGCGACCGCGTCCCGGTCGAGTTCACCTTCGACATCTACAAGCTGACCAAGGGCGAGCAGAACAAGGGCGTGCTGGTCAAGTTCCAGTTCGTCACCCAGAACGCCCCGCTGCGCCAGCCGAGCAAGAGCGAGGGCGCCGAGTGGCCGTGGGTGGTGGCGGCGGACGAGGCGCTGTACACGTCGGCGGTGAACCGCCTGGGGGCCGGCGTCCTGATCGACGACACCCTCGCCGCCCGGTTGCGGAGCGGGACCGCGGACAACGAGGCGGAGCGGCGCCAGCTCGAAGAGGCCCGGCGCATGAAGAGCCTGGGCGAGCGACTCGCGGCCAACGGCATCGCCGTCACCGAGGACGCGGGCGGGCGCGTGCTCACGGCACCGGCCAACACGAAGGGCGCGCGCCCGGACACCCCGGTCTGGAAGGCGGTGAACGCCCTCGCCGAGGAGTTCGGGTACTTCGAGATCAGCGGCAAGGAGGTCTTCGACTACCAGGTGATGGGCGTCGAGGTCCCGTCCGGGCTGTTCCGCAACGCGCTGAAGACGGCCCCGCCCAAGGACGCGGCCGGCAACCCGCTCCCGCGGCTGAGCGTGTTCGTGAAGTGCGAGAGCGACGGGCAGTTGCTCGGGGCCGCCGAACCGGACCTGTACCTACTCCGGAACGAGATGCCCTACGCGTACAACTTCCTCAAGGGCACGGTCGGGCTGTGGTGCCGGCTGTGCATCGTGGTCGGGCTGGCGACCGCGCTCAGCACCTACCTGAGCGGCGTGCTCACCCTGCTGGCGACCGCGTTCATCTACATCGTCGGGTTCTTCACCGAGCACCTGAACGACCTGGCCGCCAACCGGAGCGCCGGGGGCGGGCCGTTCCAGAGCATGTCGCAACTGGTGAAGGCCGAGCAGTCCACCGCCCCGCTGACCGACTCGGCGAGTACCAAGGCGCTCCTGGCCGGCGACAAGGGGTGGGCGTGGGTCGTCCGCCGCGTGCAGAACATGATCCCCGACGTGGACTCGTTCAGCTGGAGCCACTTCGTGTCCGAGGGGTTCAACGTCAACACCGAGTACCTGGTGGTGAACCTGCTCGTCACGTTCGGCTACCTGCTCCCGTGGGCGGTCCTCGCGTACTACCTGATGAAGTCCCGCGAGGTGGCGGCCTGAGAAGTGGG
>JAYUBA010000137.1:0-8463 GCA_043741075.1 Frigoriglobus sp. | reverse complement strand
TGTAGAGGTACGCGCGCCCGTACTTGCCCGGCGACCGCACCAGAACTCTGGAGATGGGGAAATACTCAAAGAGCCAGTAATCCCGCTTGAGCATGTACCAGTAGAAGAGTGCACGAGCGGTGCGCCCGTTCCCGTCCACGAATGGGTGAACGTACCCGATGGCAAAATGAAGGATAGAAGCCTTCACGACCGGGTGAACGAACGGGTTAGAAATCGAGTTAGCGAAGTCGCAGATTTCCTTAATTCGCCACTCCAATTCGTCGGCAGGAGGCGGCGTGTGCAGCACTGCACCCGTCACGTTGTCCACCACTTCAATTGCTTCGTCGCCACGACGAAAACGGCCCACCGCGTCGGGGTTATCCAACGTGTCTTCTGTTAGCACGCTTTGCAGATGGCAGAGGAGTTTCGGCGTGAGCGATTCTTTCTTCAGATCCCTGACTTCTAGGATCGCCCGATAGTTGTTCATGATCATCTTCTCTGCATCTGTGATGGGCTTGCGGCCCGCGCGGAGCATTTCCTTCGCCACTTTTCGCGTCGTACTCGCCCCCTCAAGTTGGCTCGAAGCGATGGCCTCTTCCATTAGAGAATTGACCAGATACCGGTCGCTTTCGTCGCCGAGCGTCGAATGGCCAGTTACCCCGATAGTCCCCCCACCTTGCTTGTCGATGTGATGAATCCACTCAAGGTGTTTCGGGGGCGAGACGTAGTAAAGGCTCTTATCCTTGCTTGAAAATGACAAAGGGACCGGCTGCTTCCCAGCGCCGCGAGTCGTCTTCGTTACGAACCACAACTCCTTCGCCGTCAGCCCCAGCGGCGTTTCTCGGAACCTGACCTTATCCCAGTGCAGGTAGTCGTCGTTGATTGCTCGGACCGCCGCTTGCACTTCCGGCTCGAAGGACTTGACCAAAAGTGCGGCCAGTTTAACGTTGTCCTGAAGTTGCTCCTTCAGGCCCGGCGGCTTCGGGGGGATTTTCATATCTGACTCGCCAGTGATACTTAAAGATGGTTAAAGTAACTAAGACACTTTACCCTTTTTCCCCCTTAAAGTCAAGTGAACCATAAAAACTACGGCGACTTTATAGATTTTTTCTTTTGTCGTAACTCGTTTCAGATATTGGCGTTAAGTGCGGAAAGGCGCAACCACAGCGCCTCAGAGGCATTGCGAAGTGATATCGGGCGGTTAGAATCGGTTTGGGAGTGGCGAGAAACGGCCAGTGGTCGGACGTGGCTGGTTAACCACGTCCGACCACCTTCCCGGTGTGCGTAGCGCAATGGTAGCGCGGCTCGTTGGTAGCGAGGCGGTTGCGGGTTCAACTCCCGTCGCACACCTGACGGAAGTCGAGTTCCCCCCGGCGGTGTTACTAGCACCGCCGGGGTGACACACACATTCAGGCGGGGTACGCCCGGACATGGGTGGCACCACAATTCTAGCGTCTCCGCCGCTACACCGGAAGGGGCATTCGTGGACGCAAGGCAAGAGCGCGGGCAGGTGATCGCGGAGCGCTGCCAACTGGAACGGCGCGGCGCGATGTGGTTCGTGCCGTCCCAATCGTCGGGCGGCAAGCACGCGGTGGACCTGTCCAACACCGACCTACCGACGTGTACCTGTGCGGATTGGGAACTACGGCAGATGCCGTGCAAACACATTCACGCGGTCACCTTCACCGTGAAGCGGCAGCAGAACCAAGACGGTTCGACCACCACGACGGCAACCGTCACCGTGACGGAACCGGCGAAGCGGAAGACGTACCCGCAGCAGTGGCCCGCGTACAACAAGGCGCAGACGCGCGAGAAGGACAAGTTCCAACTCCTCCTCTCCGAACTGTGCCGGGGCATCGTGGACACCACGCCCCGCACGAAGGGGCAGGCGCGGCTTCCGCTCTCGGAAGCGATCTTCGCGTGCTGCTTCAAGGTGTACAGCACCGTGAGTGGGCGCCGGTTCATGACCAACCTCCGCGACGCGACGGGGCGCGGCTACCTGAGCAAGACGCCCCACTACAACAGCATCTTCAACTACCTTGAGAACCCGGCGGTGAGCCGACGTTCTGGGGGCAGACGGTTCCGGCTACCGCTTGATGCATCGGAATCGCAGGTGTAAAACGAGAGCGGGCGGGCGCTGTCCCCGCCCGCTCTCGTTCATGGAAGCGGCCGTGTTCATCGCTCCTCCTATCCTGATTACGGTCGGGCTGCTGGTGGTGGCCTTTGCCCGCCGCATCCAGCGCCGCATCGTCCGGGTGGTCACTGCGCTTAACGAAACCGAAGGCGAAGCCATCGTTGCCACGATTCGGTTAGTGGGTGTCATGTGGATCGGCGGCGGGGTGTGGCTGCTCGTTACGCCCAACTAACCCACCGTTGGGCAGAATTGCGAATTGCCCAACGGTGGCGGTCGATTCTTTCACCGGTGGGCAAAGCCGAAGAATTGCGACCTTCACACTTGTTCAATTGTGGCGGCTATGGCTATGATGACTTTACTGACCAAGTAGGTCACAGGGCTGCGCTAGAACGCTGCCCGACTACCCGCCGAGAGAGGCGGCATCGGCTCAAAGGAATGAAACGGCTTCTCAGCCGTGATCAACCCCTTTGAGGCGCGATGAGCGACACATTCCAAGTCGAAGAAAAGCTTCCCCTCTCCAAGCTTCTCAAAACCCATCCGAACCTGCGGGCGATCTCGCCGCGCACGATCTTGAGGTGGACGCAGCGGAAGACGCGCGGCGTTCAGCTTGAGTTCGTCCGCGTCGGCGGGCGGGCCATGTCTTCGCATGCCGCCGTCGATCGCTTCCTCGCGAAGCTCAACACGTCTCCTGGGGCCACCGACTCGGACGCCGTCTCGGTGCCCCGCTCACCGAGTCAACGCCGGCGCGAGTCCGACGCCGCTGCCGCCGAACTCGCCGCCGCCGGCGCCTGAGCGGTACGACCTCCCTCCCCGCGAATCACTCGACAGTGATTCGCGGGGAGGGAGGTCGTACTTTTCGGGCCGGGCGGCTGGGGGCGCGTACGCAGGTTCCCCCACTTCGGGCAATCCTGACAGTACGTAACCGCGGCAGCGCACTGCCGATTCACGGGGGCTTGTTCGATGGCAACTCTTCCGACGTTGGCCGCACAGTGGGGCATCAGCCTGGACGCGCTCCGGACGCTGGTCCGGCGCGACCCCGAACTCCGGCGGCTCGGGTCCGTCGTGGGGGCGTCCCGCGGGTTCTCTCCGGCCGAGGCCGAGACGATCCGCGCCGCATTCGAGGCACGGCGGGCGGCTTCCCGGCGGACTGCCCCGGCGGTCGCCACCGTGTAGTAAACGACGACGGCCGCGGGTTCGCCCCGCGGCCGTCGCTGCATCGTGCTTTCGTACTTGACCCGCCGTGCCGATGACCCAGTTCGACCCGTCGTTAACCCCGTGACAAGGAGTTAGTCCTATTGTTACTAAGTTAGTATCTCGAAACAAGTCCGCTACCCAGGCCGGGAAAAACGAGCCGCCCCGGCCCGTTCGCAGCGAGTTGACCGCGAACACAAAACGGGCAATTCTTCCCGACTCGGACCCGGCCGCGGCGATCTACACGCGCGAAGACTGGATCGATTTCCGCGACCCGGCTCGCATTTCCGCCCGCGCCGGCGTGCCGCGGGAGCGGCTGCCGCGGGTCGTCGTCAAGGAACTGGCCGACAACGCCCTCGACGCGCCGGGTTCGCTCCGGTTCGGCATCCTGGCCGCCGCCGCCGGGGAATTCAAGTTCTTCGTTTCCGACGACGGGCCGGGGATGCCCGGCACCGACGCGGAACTGGCCGCGCGGTTCTCTATCCGGCGGCCGATGGAGAGCAGCAAGACGCGGCGGCTGCCGACGCGCGGGATGCTCGGGAACGGCACACGCGTCATCGCCGGTGTCGTACTCATCAGCGGCGGGGTGCTGAAGGTTTACACGAAGGGTCGGTGTCTGACCCTGAAGCCCGAAGAAGACGGGTCCACCACAATCGTGAGCGTGGCCCCCTGGCAGGGGGCCGGCACCCGGGTCGAGGTGGCGCTCGGCGCGGGAGCGGGTATCGCCGAAGCGGCGGCCGCGGACGCCGGCATCTTCGACTGGGCGGAAGACGCGCGGGCGCTCGCGGGCGGTAAGCCATACAAGGGCAGTTCGTCCCCGTGGTGGTACGGGGACGGCTCGTTCTGGGAGCTACTCCAGGCGGCCGGGCCGAAGCCGCTGGTGCGTGAGGTCGAACGGCTCGACGGCTGCACGGCGCGCGACAAGATCGCCACGGTCGTGGGCGAGTGGGGCAAGCGCCCGTCTGACGGACTGACGCGAGATGAGGCGGCCACCGTTCTCTCGCGTGCGCGGGGGCAGGCCGGACCGGTTAACCCGGAACGGCTCGGGAAGGTCGGCCGGCGCGACGACTTCGGCGGGTACGCGCAGGCGGTCGGCACGTTCGAGGCCGACGGGGCCACGATCCCCTTCGCGGTAGAGGCGTGGGCGAACCGTTCGGCGAGGCCGGGCATTCGGGTGTGTGTAAATCGCACACCGGCACTCGGGCAAGTCTCCTTGTGGCGCACGCAACATGGAGACTACGCGATCGAAGGGTGCGGCTTCGACTGCGAGACGTTCGGCGTGCCGGCGAAGCGGGCGGGCGAGTTCACCGTCACCGTCAACGTGATCTCGCCATACGTCCCGCTCGTGTCCAGTGGCAAGGATCCGGACCTTTCGCCGATGACCGAAGAAGTCGTCGGGGCGATTGAAAAGGCGATCCGCAGCGCGCAAAAGAATTGCCCGTCGGCGAACCCGGGAGGGCAGAGCCAGAAGGCCCTGATCGAGTCCCTCCTGCCCGCCGCCGCCGAACGGCTCAGCGGCAACTGGGAGTACTGGTTCAGCCTCCGGCAACTCTTCTACGACATCCGCCCGCACCTCATCAAACTCATCGGCAAGGAGCCGTCCTACGGCACCTTTTCCAAGGTGGTCGGTGAGTACGAGGACGGGAGCGGGGATGTGAAAAACCTCTACCGGGACGACCGCGGCACGCTCCACCACCCGCACACAGGCGAGGAGATTTCCCTCGGCACGCGGTCGGTGGCCGAATATCAGCGCCCGCCGTGGGGCTTCAACAAGGTCCTGTACTGCGAGAAGGAGGGGTTGTTCCCGATCCTGCGGAACGCCGGCTGGCCCGAGCGCTGGGACTGCGCGCTGCTCTCGTCCAAGGGGTACGCGACGCGCGCGGTGCGGGAACTGCTGCGTCGGATCAAAGAGAGCGGCGAGGCGGTAACCGTGTTCTGCATCCACGACGCCGACGGCGACGGAACCGTGATCTTCGAGGCGCTCCAGCGGGCCGCGCTCCCGTTCGGCACCCGCGTGATCAACCTCGGCCTCGACCCCGATGAGGCCAGACATATGGGACTGTCGGTGGAACCCGTGAAGCGTGATAAGTCGGTTCGTACCGGCAGCTATCTGGCGGCCGAGAGCCGCCGGTGGCTCCAGACCAACCGCATCGAGTTGAACGCCATGTCCACACCACAATTCCTGGGTTGGCTCGACAGCAAGATAAGCCAGTACGACACGGGCAAGGTGGTCCCGCCGAAAGACATCATCCGCGCGCACTTGACCGAGGCCGCTCGGGCCGCCATCGAGAAGGATCTGTCGGAGCAAGCGGTGCGGGCCGCCCGCGTGGCCGAGCGGGTCGCCAATCGGATCGCCAAACTCGAGAACCGGCTCTCTGAGCGGGCCGAGGTGCTGTCGGCCGAAATTGGGGCGACGCTCGTCAACACCACGCTGCACTGGACGAGCGTTGTGGCCGAGGCGGCGCAGACCGTAGCGGAAGGGGGCGACGAGTGATTACCCCTACCGATCTGATCCAGGAAGCTGGTATCTTTGTATCTTGGGGCATTCCGGCGTTCCCATTGACCGGCAAGAAGCCGCGGTGCAAGTGGAAGCCGCTTCAGCGCCGCCGGCCGAGCGACCGCGAAATCAACCGGTTGTTCCACCAGCCCGACGTGGACGGCATCGGCGTGGTGCCGGGTCCGTTCAGCGGCGGGTTCGCCGTGAGGGACTACGACGACGCCGAAGCGTACCACCGGTGGGCCGGCGACCACCCCGACCTCGCCCGCACCGCCCCGACCGTTCGCACCAGACGGGGCTTTCACGTCTGGACGCGGTCCACTACGCCAGCGTACCGGCGGTGCGGCGATGGGGAGTTCATCGCCGACGGCCGGCACTTCACCGTCGTGCCGCCGACGCGGCACCCGTCAGGCGTGCTCTACGAGTGGCTCAACGGCCCGCCGCTCGGGCCGTCCGAGTTCCCCCTCGTGGACCCGGTGCGGGCCGGGTTCGTTACCCCTGAGGTGCCCCTCCCGGAAGGGCCAAAGTGGCCCATAAGGTATTCTGCCTCTTCTTCTGCTTTCTCTGACTCTGCGGCCTTGGTAGGAGCGGGGCTACCAGCCGCAGTACGGGCGTGCATTCTGCGCACGCTTCCGGAGCGGGTGGGCGAGCGGAATGCGAAGGTGTTCCGGTTCGCCCGGGCGCTCCGGGACTTCGTGCCGGACGACGCCCCGCCCCGACTGCTCCACGACGCCATCTCGGAGTGGTGGCGCCTCGCGCTGCCGGTGATCGGTACGAAGGAAGTCGGCGTCACGCTGGCCGCCTTCCGCCGCGCGTGGGCGGACGTTCGCGTCCCCCTCAGCCAGTCGCGGCCGGTCCGGGCGATGGCCCGCGGCGTCGCGAAGGCCCGCGGCGCCGGTGCCGACCGCGCCGGTCTGGTCCTGGCCCTCTGCCGCGAACTGTCCGCCGAGGCGGGTCGCACGTTCTTTCTGAGTCGGCGCCAAGCGGCCACGGTGACGGGGGTGCCTGAAACCACCGCCCGCCGGCTGCTCGAACGGCTCGTCGCGTCCGGGCAACTGGTGATCGTCCGGAAGGGCAAGCCGTCGCCCACAGGCCGAACTGGTACGACGTGGTATCGCCTTGGTGGCGTGGGTGAAATCCACGACATGAACGCTGCCGACTCGCCCCAACTGACCGCGCTGACTTAGCGCGGCCGCGATGAACATCAACGTGGCTTTGCCCAACGAATGCCGATTCGCGTCGTAAGTCCTTATGCGAAGCCCTGGGAATCGCCGTAAGTCCTTATGATTGGTCGCGGCGGGGCATTCGTTGGGCAAAGCCCATCAACGTACGTTAAGTGAGCGTGGACAAGGGGAAGAGGAGTGAGGAGAACCACATCGTGATTTCGATGGCCGGCGCGCCGCCGTTCATCCGTATTCGGGCGCAAGCCACTCCAGCGACCGCGTGACACATCCGGTTCAGACGCATCTCGCAGGTTCCCCGCAGGTGCGGTACAATTCTACCCAACGGCTAGCGGGAGTAATTGCCCCGTGAGTGAGCCGGGGTTGCGTGCCGGGGGCGTGTTCTCCCCTCTGGCGCTCGCAACCCCGGCCCGCCGCTTTCGGAGAACGCCCGATGCCCCCGCCCGGAGACGCCCCGTCATCACCGCCCCCACCGCCAGTGCCACCGCCGCCGTCAGCACCCCCTACTTCGCCGCCGCCGGCGCGGGAGCAGCCGCGCCGGTTCGTGTTTCCAGACGACCCGATCAAGAAAGCGGTTCCTCGGGAGAATAGGTGATGAGCGAGGCCACAAGGGCGATTGACGCCGATCCCGTCGCTAGCCACGCGTCTGAGTTCGCCAACACAGTCGATCCGCTGGACGGCGTCGATTACACATGGCTCGCCGACGTGGCGAAAGGGCGCTACGACATGATGGTGAAAGCGTTCGAGGACTTGGACGCGAAAGCCGCCGCGCTGGTCGGTTACCTGGGCAGCGGCACGGGCATGATCTCGCTCGGTACCCTGTTCACCGTCGTCAACTCCACCGTCAGCCCGTGGACAGCGCTGGCGGCCCTGCCGGCTCTTGTGGCGGCTTTCATCGCTCTCATGTGCGCGACGCACGCCCGCCATACCGAATCGGTTTACCTGCCACCGACCGTCGAAACCCTGTTCCCCGTCGCCAACGAGTTCGGCAAGGATGTTGGCCGCGCCAAAGCGGTGATGGCGGCAGAATGGGACGTGTGTACCGCACTCATGCGCCCCGTCATCGCCCGCAAGGGTGAGCGGGTCAATCAC
Organism: Frigoriglobus sp.; assembly: GCA_043741075.1. Lineage (GTDB taxonomy): Bacteria > Planctomycetota > Planctomycetia > Gemmatales > Gemmataceae > Gemmata. The sequence continues at coordinate 389 of JAYUBA010000137.1, read as the reverse complement.
GCCAACTGGTACTTCGCCTGGGCGGTCATCCTGCTCTCGTTGCCGGTGCTCGTCAGCATCGTGCGGCGGCTCGCCGGGATGACGCCATGAAAGCAGAAGCCCCGGTCACATGACCGGGGCTTCTGTATTTCTCACCCGCGCCCCCACCGTTGTGCAGAATCGCCCCCTGCACAACGGTGGCCGTCAAATCTTTCACCGGTGTACAAAGCCGAGCCTTTGGGATTTCCGGAAGCGTTCGGAAGCCCGCTTCGGACGCAGGTTCCCCCGGCTCGGTGCAGAATCCCGGCGGAGTGGTTCAACCGGTCGAGGAGGGAGCGGACATGGCACGCGCGGTGAAGTTCGGAGCCTCCAAGAAGCCGAAGGTGGCCGTCGCGAAGAGGGCACCTCGC
>JAYUBA010000136.1:0-2556 GCA_043741075.1 Frigoriglobus sp. | reverse complement strand
CGCGCTCGCCGCGCGGCCGGGTCGCCATGCCGCGGGCGTACACGGCTCTGGGGAAGCTGCCGCCGCGCGCGAAGCCGGACGACAATCAGGGTTCGCTGTTCGGGTGACCTGTGAACGAGCCGGAAGCGTAAGCGACGGACATCGTTTGCCGTCGCTTACGCTTCCGGCTCGTCAAGTCGCGCCTGCGTCTTCAGCTTCCGCTCGTGGTCCGCTTCCGCGTCCTCGATCGAGTGCGAGCACTTCAAGTCGCTGTCCTTCTTCGCCAGTTCCACCAGCTTGTGGTAGTGATCGTGTAGGATGCGCACCTCTTCCTCGGTGAGGTCCTCGACGCTGATGAGCCGGTTGCTCGTCCACGGCAGTGCCGCGACCAGCTCGTTCAACTTCAGATGGACCGCGCGCGAGTCCTTGTTCTGCGCCCGCTGGATGAGGAACACCATCAGGAACGTGACGACGGTGGTACTGGTGTTGATGACGAGCTGCCACGTGTCGGAGAACTGGAAGAGCGGACCGGTAATCAACCACACGAGAATGGTCCCCACGGCGAGCGCGAAGGCGAGGGAACTCCCCGTCCACTTCGTCGCGTATCCGGACATGCGCTCCAGCCAACCGCCCTTGCCGGCCATGTGACCTCCCATTTTCACGAGATGTTGCAATCATTTGTAAGGGTCGGCAATCGGCGTGCCGGGGATAATCTGAGCAATCCGCCGACGCGCCGGCCGGGGTCCGTGGATTATCCCGGCGAGACCGATTCCTTCTCCCCGCTCCAACGGTGTCCGGGATGGCGACCGCGAAGTTCTCCGGCCTCGCCCTGCAACTCGGCCGCTTCGCCCCGGACGGGCACCCGGCCGCCGACGGCGAACTGCTCGCGCGGTTCGTCGCCACTCGGGACGAACCGGCGTTCGCCGAACTCGTTCGCCGGTACGGCCGGCTGGTGTTCGCGGTGTGCCGCCGGGTGACCGGGAGCCACCACCTCGCCGAGGACGCGTTCCAGGCGGTGTTCGTGGTGCTGGCCGCGAAGGCGGCGAGCGTCCGCCCGGCCGCCGCGCTGCCCGCGTGGCTGCACGCCGTCGCCACCCGCACCGCACTGAGGGCACGCACCGTGGCCGACCGCCGACGCCGACGCGAAACGCCCGTCGAGTCGCTGCCGGACGCGGCGGAGCGCGAGGGCGCACCGGCCGCAGACGCGGACCTCGCGGCGGTGGTGGACGAGGAGATCGCCCGGCTCCCGGACGCGCTCCGCGCGGCCGTGGTGTTGTGCGAGATGGAAGGGTGTTCCCGCAAGGACGCGGCGGCGCGCCTCGGCGTGCCGGAAGGAACGGTCTCCAGTCGGTTGGCCGCTGCCCGCAAGGCGCTGGCCGCCCGGCTGCGGAGTCGGGGCATCGCGCTGAGCGCCGCGGGCCTGTCCGCGGCGCTCGGGTCTCACGCGAACGCGCGTGTGCCGGCGGCTCTCACCGCCCGCGCGCTGGCGTCCGCGATGTCCCCAGGTGTCGTTCCCGCGGCCGTGGCCGCCCTCTCAACCGGAGTGCTACGCATCATGTTCGCACAGAAACTGAAGGCCGTTCTCGCGCTCGCGGCGCTCACGCTCGGCGCGCTAGCGTGCGCCGCCGTGGCCGCGAGCCCCGGTCCGCCGCCGGAACCCGCCGGCACACCCGTGCCGCGGCCGGTGGCCGCCCGCGCTCAAGAGAAGAAGGCTCCCGCACCGAAGCCCGCTGGGCCGGGAACGCTCCTCCTCGCTCGCCAAAGTGGTCTGATCGCCCTGACCCCGGAGGGGAAGGAAGGGGACGAGCACACGGCCCCGAAGGACACCCACACGAGCTTCGATGGCCGGCTCTCTCCAGATGGCACGCGGGTGGCATACCTCGTGACCGAGGACGGGCCTCCGCGCACCGAGCCGCCCGAGGCGTGGCCCGTCAAGCTCGTCATCCACAAGTTCGGCGCAAAGGAACCGGTGATCGTGGACGTTCCGGCCCGCCAGGTGGGCCTGACTTGGACGGCCGACGGCACGCGAGTGGTGGTGACGAAGCGGACCGGCGACAAGTTGGAGGCAGGAATTGAGAACCTGCTCATCGACCCGGTGACCGGCAAGACCGAACCCCTGGCGCTGCCCGAGGGCTCATGGGTTCTCGACTGCGGGCGGGACGGGAAGACGTTCTTGGTCGTCCATTGGGACGGCAAGAAGGGCCGGTTGGGGCTGGCGGCGAAGGGGGATAAGGAGGTGCGGGTGCTGGCCGACTTGAAAGGCTGGACCGGGCGCCACGACGGCCGGTTGTCCCCGGACGGGAAGCGGGTGCTGTACACGGACGCCGACCCCAAAGAGAAAGACGCTAACAAGTGGGGGAGGAGCGCCAAGCCATACCTGCTCGACGTGGCGACCAAGACGCGCGAGGTTCTGGCCGAGTTCCCGGAGAACGCCCAGTGCAAGGGAGTAACGTGGTCCCCGGACGGGAAGCGGGTCGCCTACATCTGGCACCAGCTCCATGCAGAGCTGCTGAAGAAGGACATGTTTAACGGGACCGATCCTGAGATCGAGACGGAGGCGTTCCTGATCGTCGCCGA
>JAYUBA010000135.1:0-2557 GCA_043741075.1 Frigoriglobus sp. | reverse complement strand
CTCGAAGACTTCACAGACCTCGAACCGGACGACCTGCGGGCCGTCCTCGCCTACGCTGTCATCGCCGTGAGAAACCAAGCGGCGGCGTAGTGAGTATCGGGCAAATTTTTCCGACGATAAGTCTGGTAGCAATTCGGGCCGATCACGCCACCATGCTGATCACCCGCCGCTTTATCCCCCAGACTCAACGATCGGCACCCATGAAATTCCTTCTCGACGCCCACATTCCGCCGCAACTGGCCGTGCGGCTACGGGACTTGGGCCACGACGCGATCCACGTCAAGTCGATGCCTGCCGGAAACGCGACAGCCGATGGCGACATCATCGCATCGGCGGATCAAGCGGGCCGCATCGAAGTCACGAAAGATAGTGACTTCCGAAACGCCCAAGTAATCTCGGGCCGGCCGGCACAACTCCTGCATGTCACGACCGGCAACCTGAGCCGCAACGAACTAATCGCTCTTTTCCTGGCGGGTCTGCCCGAATTGGAGGAGCTGTTCGAGAAATCTAACTGCGTTGAACTCAATCGAACTGGCGTTTTGAACTGTGCTTGAGCGACCCAGTCCGAGGGCTTGCCCCACTAGTGCTCCGTCAGTTAGTCGAATAGGGATTGCGCCTGCGACGGATTTCGGCCACACTCTTCGTCTACTTCGGAGGGTTGGCGATGAAGAAGAAGTACATCGTTCGGCTGACGGGATCGGAGCGGGCGACCCTGGAGGGCGTCGTCAAGCGGCTGGCCGGGTCGAGTCAGAAGGTGCGGCGGGCGCAGTGCCTCCTGAAGGCCGACGCCGACGGCCCGGCGTGGACCGACGCCGAGATCGCCGACGCGTACGGGTGCCGGCGGCAGACGGTGGAGAACCTCCGCGAGCGGCTCACCACCGCCGGGTTCGCCGCGACGCTCGACGGCCGGCCGCGGGCCCCGCGGGCCAAGTTGCTCGACGGCGCACAGGAGGCGAGGGTCATCGCCCTGCGGCTCGGCGCGCCGCCGGCGGGCTTCGCGGACTGGACGCTGCGGCTGTTGGCCGAGCGGGTCGTGGCGCTGGAGATCGCGCCGGCGATCAGCCACGAGACGGTCCGGCGGACGCTCAAAAAAACGGCATGACGGGCCGGAAGGTCCAGTACTGGGTGATCCCGCCCGAGTCGAACGCCGAGTTCGTGGCCGGCATGGAGGGGGTGCTCGACACGTACGCGACGCCCTACGATTCGAGGCACCCGGTGGTGTGCATGGACGAGCAGCCGGTGCAGTTCCTGACGGAGACCCGCGTGCCGATCCCGGCGACGACGGGGCACCCCCGGCGGGTCGATTACGAGTACGAGCGGGCGGGCACGGCGAGCCTGTTTCTGTTCTGCGAGCCGCTGGCCGGCGTGCGGTTCGTGACGGCGCGCGAGCACCGGACGAAGGTCGATTGGGCGATCGAGGTCGAAGCGTTGCTGCGGACGCGGTACGCCGGGGCCGAGAAGGTGGTCCTGGTGTGCGACAACCTGAACACGCACACGCCGGGGGCGTTCTACGAGGCGTTCGGCCCGGAGAAGGCGCGGTCGATCGTACGCCGCCTGGAGTTCCGGCACACGCCGAAGCACGGGAGTTGGCTGAACATCGCCGAGTGCGAGTTGAGTGCCATGACCCGGCAGTGCCTGACGGGTCGGCGGATCGGGACGATTGAGGACCTGCGTCGGGAGACCGCGGCGTGGCAGCAGACCGTGAACGACAAGCAACGCGGGGTCGATTGGCAGTTCCGCGTCGATGACGCGAGGATGAAACTGAAGTCGCTCTATCCCAAGCCGATAGAGTGACGGAGCACTAGCTTGAACGAGTGACTCCAACCCTTCTTAGTCGTCCGAGCTTCGGGAGTGAAGTTGTCGTTGCCACCGGCGTTCTTGCTGATAACCGACTGCCACCCAGATTTCGTTTTGTGCAGCAGGGTCTCGGGGCCGACAATTGACTCAGGGAAGTTTAACCTGGCCTCCTGTACGTGATTTTTGGAGGGCTTCAAGAAAACCCGTTCGTTAACAATCCCGAGTTCCTCAGTGGGGGAACCTGGGACGACGCCGATCGCGACCTCATACCGGATCGTTTCCAAATCGTCGTTCCCCAGCGCGGCACGGACTCCTGCAGGTAACGCCGCTTCGATGGCCAACTCGAAACGGGTGCCCTCGCGCTTCCAGAGCAGATCGACGAAGTTCTCGGTCCGTTCCGTGACTGCGGCTTCGACGCCGTCGGACACGAGGCGGCCGAGGAAGGCGACCACGTCGAGGAAGGTCGATTTGCCGCTGGCGTTGGGGCCGATCAGGACGTGGAACGGGCCGAGCGGTTGGCGGATGTACTTGAGGCTGCGGTAGTTCAGCGCCTCGATGAGCGTAATCATTCGTCCCCCTCCGACGCGGCGTCCGGTCCCCCTTCAACATACTCAGGGGACGGACGGGATTCCGTCGGGCGGTGGCAATCGCTGCGGGCGGGGTTACCCCAGGAACCGCACGCCGAGGACGGTTTGGTTGCTCAGGGGGTCGCGGCTGGTGCGGACGACTTCGCACAGGATGCCCCAGGGGGCGGTCGCGG
>JAYUBA010000134.1:0-2563 GCA_043741075.1 Frigoriglobus sp. | reverse complement strand
GGCTCGGCAGGAGCCTCGCCCTCCCGACCACCCGCCGATCGCGCGCGCGCGGCGGCAGGAGCCTCGCCCTCCCGAGCCTCGCCCTCCCGACCACCCGCCGCTCTACCCGCCGCTCCGCGTACTCGACGGCCCGCAGCGCGACTGGTTCACCGATGATTCGTTCTTCGCGCAAGCTTACGAAGTCTCCGCCGCGAGCAACCGCATGGGCCTTCGCCTGAAGGGCACGCCGCTGGCGCGGAAGCCGGGCGAACTCGTGTCGGAAGCGGTCGCACCGGGTGCGGTGCAGGTCGCCAACGACGGCCTGCCCATCGTCCTCGGCGTGGACGGCCAGACCATCGGCGGCTACCCGAAGGTGGCGCACGTCGTCCGCGCCGACCTCGACCTTCTCGCGCAACTCCGGCCGGGCGACCGGGTGCGGTTCGTTCGGGTCACGCCGGACGAGGCCGAAGCCGCGGCCCGCGCCCGTGCCGCGTTCCTCCGCGAGTGGCTCACGCGGCTCTGCATCGCCGAGCGCGCGCCCGTCGTCGGTTGATCTTGCCCCGCTTGCCGCGCGGGGCTATCCCGCCGCTTCTCGCAATCCCTTGAGGAGCGGCCATGCGGAAACTGATGGCGATTAGCGTGGCGAGTACCCTTCTGGGGTACGCGGTGGTGCATTTCGCGTTCTTCGCGAAGCCGAAACTCGCCCCGGAGGCGGAGCAACCGGTCGCCGTCGCGGTGCCCGCCGAACCGGTGGTGCTGGCGCAGGTCGTCGATGTCACCGACCTCGACCCGCTGCTCGACCCGCCGCCCGCGCGGGCGGCCGGCGTGCCGTTCGACGCGGCCGAACCGCTCGAGCTCGTTAGCGCGGTGCCCGGCGGCGCGCCCGCGCCGATCCCGCCGGCGGACGACATTGAGCGACCGACGGCCCCGGAAGTCGCACCGCTCCCGCACGAAGTCAGTGCCCGTCCGGCGCTCGACTCCGGGCGCGTTTCCTGGTACGGCGATCGGGTATTCCACCGGCAACACTACGACTGGCTGAACGGTCGGCGGCCGGGCGAAGCGATGGGGATAGGTTTCTTCTTCTGACCGCGGTGCGTAGAATGCTCCCCGGTGTCCGAGCCGATTCGTACCTGACAAGGGGCTTCTCCATGCGCGTGCTGATCGCGGCCGGGCTGACGGCGGTTCTCGCGTGCGGCCTGACGGCCGACGACAAGAAGGGTGTGGCGGTGGAATGGGGCGGGCTGAAGTCTACCACCCCGGCCGGGTGGAAGGAGGAGACGCCGTCGAGCAAACTGCGGCAGGGCCAGTTCCGACTGGCGAAGGCCGAGGGCGACAAGGACGACGCCGAGGTCGCGATCTTCTTCTCCCCCGGCGGCGGCGGGACCGACGCCAACCTGAAGCGGCAACTGTCCGTGTTCGAACCGGCCAAGGGTAAGGACAAGGTCGATGCGAAGCAGGAGAAGGTCAAGATCGGGAAGTACGAGGGCGTCTACATGGACATCAACGGGACGTTCCTGAAGAAAGCGTTCCCGATGGCCAAGGAGAGCACCCCGGTGGCCGAGTACCGGCAGATCTACGTCATCTTCGAAGACAAGGACGACGCGGTCGCCTCGCTCTGGCTCCGCGGCCCCGCGAAGACCGTCGAGAAGCACAAGAAGGAATTCGACGAGTGGGTGAAGAACTTCAAGTAGCAGTGGTCAGTGGACAGTGGTCAGTGGACAGAGAAGAGGCACTTGTCTTGTTTCTTGCTGACCACTGACCACTGTCCACTTCTTCCCATGCCCTTCTTCGACTACCACCTGCCCGAACACCTGATCGCGCAGCACCCGGCGGCGGAACGCGACGCCGCGCGGTTGCTCGTCGTGCGCCGCGACACGCGCGCCATCACGCACCACACGTTCCGCGACCTGCCCGACCTGCTCGCGCCCGGCGACCTCGTCGTGCTGAACGACACGCGCGTGCTGCCGGCGCGGCTGATCGGGCGGCGCGAAGCGACCGGCGGGAAGTGGGAAGGGCTGTTTCTGCGCGTCGCGGTCGGCGGGCGGTGGGAGATGCTCGCGCAGACCCGCGGTTACCCCGAAGTCGGCACCGCGTTCGTCACGGACACCAACCTGCGGTTGGTGCTTCGCGGTCGAACCGACGACCGACACTGGCTGATGCAACCTGACCAGGAAGGTACGCCGCCGGAGTTGCTCGCGCGGTACGGGCACATTCCGCTGCCGCCGTACATCCGCAAGGGCCGCGAAGAAGCCGCCGACCGCGACCGCTACCAGACCGTGTACGCGAACGCGGCCGGGTCGGTCGCCGCGCCGACGGCCGGGCTACACTTCACGCCGGCGGTGTTCGACCGGCTCGCGGCGCGCGGCATCGGCACGGCTCGCGTCACGCTGCACGTCGGGCTGGGCACGTTCGCACCGGTGAAAGTCGATGATCCGACGAAGCACGTCATCCACCGCGAGTGGTGCGAGGTGAAGCCGGACGCGGTGGCCGCGATCCGCGCCGCGAAGGCGCAGGGCGGGCGCGTGGTCGCAGTCGGCACCACGACCACGCGCACGCTGGAGAGCGCCGCGCGACTTTCTTTGAA
>JAYUBA010000133.1:0-2569 GCA_043741075.1 Frigoriglobus sp. | reverse complement strand
TTACTCTAACCCGTTCATGTAGCGGATGCTCTCGCGGGCGATGGTGTCGGGGTCGGGCGAGTAGTCGAACACCTCCACCGACACCCACCCGGTGTAGTTCACGTCCGTCAGCGCCTGAAAGATCGGCTTGAAGTCGGTGACGCCGAAGCCGGGGCCGCGCCTGTTCGGGTCGTTGGCGTGGAAGTGGTGGAAGAACTCGCGGTTCGCCCGGATCACGTCCGGCGTCGGCGCGGCTTCTACCGACATTGCCTTCACGTCCAGGTGTAGTTTCACATAGGGGTGCGCCAGTTTGCGCGCGAGCGCCACGCCCTCCGCGGCGCACGTCATGAAGTTCGTTTCGGCCGGCGTGAGCGGTTCGAGGCACAGGTACACGCGGTCGCGCTCCAGCGCCGGGAGGCAGTGGCGGAGCGTGTCCATCGCGTTCGCTTCGCCCTCTTCGCGCGTCATGCCTTCGGGCAGGTTGCGCTGGAACGGCGAGCCGAGAACGAGGATGTCCCCGCCCAGGTCGGCCGCGGCGTGCGAAAGCTCCGCGAGGTACTCGCCCGTCCGCTTCCGCACGGTGGCGTCCGGGGAGGTGAGGTGGAAGCCTTCCGTCTTCGCGAGCAGCCAGTGCAGGCCGATGATCTGGACGCCGACGGCTTCGGCCTGTTGGCGTAGTTCGGTCCGGCGGGCGGCGCTCACCTCGGTGATGCGCGGGGCGAGCGTGAACGGGGCCATTTCCAGTCCCGTGTAGCCCAGTTCCGCGACGCGGGCGCACACGCGGGCGTGGTCCCAGCCCTCGAACGTCTCGTTGCAGATGGCGTACTTCACGGGAGGGTCACCTCGCGGTCGCGGCCGTTGAGTTCGGTCGGGTCCTTCACGGTCAGTTTGACGGACGGCTGCCCCTTCGCGGCCTTGTAGAACTCGGCCGGCGTGCCCACCGCGGCGCCGTTGACGTGCGTGACGAGCCAGCGGGTCGGGTCGTCGCCCAGCTTCTTGAACGCCGCCGCGGCCGGCGCGTTCGGGGTCAGGTCGCGGACGCACACGCCGGGCGGCACCCCGTTGCTCAGCAGCCGCGCGTCGCCCATCGTCTTCTGGGCGAGGAGGCTGCTGTAATCGACGCGCAGGCCGAACACCGGGTCGGGGCGCACGGAGGCGATGACCGCCTGGTTGTTCTTCAACTTGCCGAGCGTCACCTCCACCTCGCGGAGTCGGCCGTCGCGCCGAACGGTCAGTTTGACGCGCTCGCCAGCGAGCGCCGAGCCGACCCGGAATAGCAGCGCCTGATACGTGTTGGTGGGGTGGCCGTTCACCTGAGTGACCACGTCGTGCTCGTCCAGCCCGGCCCGTGCCGCCGGCCCCTGCGCCTGCACGCTGCCGAACCTCACCCCGTTCGGCCCCCCGGTCGGATCCATGACGCCGAGGTAGCCGTACTCGACCTCTTCGCCGCGCCGGAGCACGTCCACCACGCGGCGGAAGTTGTCGTCGGCCGGGAACGCGTAGTGCGGCCCGCGTGCGCCGCCGGGGACGGCCGCCGCCGAGGTCGTCAGCCCGACGAACTCGCCGTCCAAGTTGAGCAGCGCCGCCCCGTCCACGCCGGCGGTCAACTGCGCGTCGTGCAGGAGCAGCGCGTCGTGTTCGAGGAGCGGGCCGAAGAAGTAGTAGCTGTCGGACGGGCGCTCCTTCATCGGGGGGGTGCCTTCGGGGGTGCGGAACCCCGTCACGCTGCCGAGGGCGGCGCTGGGTTTGTCGGGCGCGGAGCCGGTGACGTAGGCGTTCGCCATCAGGACGACGAGCTTCCCGCGGAACACGGTGGCCCGCTGCCCGTTGCGGTCGTCCGCCCGCACGTCGGCGAACTTGATCGCGGTCAGCCCCTGCGGCGGGGCGATGAGCTTCAGCACGGCGAGGTCGTGGCGGGCGTCGGCCGCGTGGATGTCGGCGTAGGAGCCGACGCGGCCGGGCAGGTGGACGAACACCTTCGTCGCCCCCTCGACGACGTGGTACGGCGTGAGGACGAGTCCCGAAGGGTCGATGACGACGCCGCACGCGTACCCGTGGTCGGGGACGCTCTTCGGGTCGGACAGGTCGAGCGCTTCCGCCAGCCGCGCCGCGGCCGGGGTGGGATCGGCCTTGATGAACTCCTTGGAGTCGAACCCGCCGAGTTTGCCGGGCGCGTCCGGCGCGGAGGCCGGCTTCGGGTACCGGTCGCTCTTCGAGACCACGACGCACGCGACCGCCGGCCCGGCCGTTTCGTTCGCGGCCCGGAGTTGCTTCTCGACCGCGACGAGGAGTTCCTGTTTCGTCGGCTCGCGCGCCGGCACGACCGCCGCGACGGCGAGCAGGGCGAACAGTGTGACACCGGCGGCGCGCATGACCGGCTCCGGGGAGGCAGGTGCCACCGTTGTAACCGGTGCGCGGGGGGAATGCTAGCAGTGGACAGAGGACAGAAGAAGAGAGCCGCACGATAAACGCAGAAGGAAGGCACGATCAGAGAAGAGTGAAGACCCTTTTCAAACACGGCTTCCGGCTTTCTCTGATCGTGTCTTCCTTCTGCGTTTATCGTGCGGCTCTCTTCTTCTGTCCTCTGTCC
>JAYUBA010000132.1:0-2573 GCA_043741075.1 Frigoriglobus sp. | reverse complement strand
GTGCGCGGGGCGTACTCCGGGCCGAGTACGTCCACCACCGTGGGGTGAACCTGCGGCTTCTCCGGCGACGCGAAGTAGCCGTGAACCTCCAGCGCCTCGTCGCGGTACTCCGGGTACTGCATCAGGAGTGCGTGCAGTCGCTTCAGGCGGTAGTGCGGCACGGTCGCGTACATGTGGTGCGGCAGGTGGTAGTCCTGGCCGAACGGGAACACCGCCAACCGGATGAGCGGGGCGACCAGGAAGGTGCGCGTGTTGTTGATCCACCCGCGCCCGCCGTTGCCGTGCTGCACGAGCTGCCGCAGGATCATGAAGAACGCGAACGCGGTGAAGATGGGCACCACCCACAGGAGCAGGATGTACGGCACCGCGGGCGCGCCGGTCCGTTTCGTCACCACCGCGAGCACCGTGAGCAACAGCGTGATGAACCCGACCCGCAGCGGGGACGTGTAGCGCGCGTGGATCACGGGCCGCAACTTGCTCTGCTGGTACTTGTGGTCGGGCAGCTTCAAGAACACCGCCGTGACGGCGAGCCACATCCCGCCCGCGACGGCCGGCATCAGCCACCAATCCTCCGCGAGGTAGAAGAGCGCCGCGAGCGCCGCGGTCATCGCGAGAAGGTAAATCAGCCCCACGCGCACCGCGCCCGTCGCGAGCTTCTGGCCCTTCAGCATGTACGGGTTCCTGTCGGTTCCGGTCGCGTTGTACTGGGCACGGATGCGGACGAACCGGATCAGCCGGAACGGCGATAGTTGCCGCACGAACGCGCGAATCACCGCCCGCCGCGCGAGCGGGAACCCGAGCCAGTGGCCGCTGGTCTTCAGTTGTGACACGTCCGGGTCGCGGTCGGGGTCGTTGACGAACTGATGATGCGCGAGGTGCTGCAACCGGTAGTGGTAAATGCTCGCGAACATCGGGAACATCGTGAACAGGTCGGACGCGAGGTCGTTCACGAACCGGTTGCGGAACAGGATGTAGTGCGAGCCTTCGTGCGCGAGGCCGCTGAGCTGGTGCTGCCCGGCCCCGACGAGGACGACGGCGACGAGCGCGACCGGTACGTTCAGCCACCACGACACGTCGAGCGATTCGCGGCTCTCGAAGAACCACACCGCCCCGCCGATGACGACCGCGAGGTACAGGTACGTGCGGACGAGATACCACCAGTTGGTAACGTTGTCGGTGCGGCGCAGCTCCTGAAGCGCGGCCTTCAGCGCCGGGTCGGAGAGGGAGCGTGGTTCCGCGAAGCCGCAAGCGGCTCGCGCGGGAGTCGCTTGCGGCTTCGCGGGTACGTTACCGGCCATAGAGTTTCTTCACCTTGCGAGCGATCAGCCAGTTGGTGAGCCGCGGGAAGTAGCGGTTGAAGCGGAGCAGGCGCTTCGCCTCGGTGCCGAACACCGACTCGGTGCGGTTCGCGCGGATCGCGTCCACGATCTTCGCGGCCAGATACTCCGGGGTCATGCCGTCTTCGAACCGCAGGTCGGCCTTGCCGTCGGTGCGCAGCCAGTTGTTCTGGAACCCGCTGTTGGTCAGCCCCGGCACGATGGTCAGAACGTCCACGTCGAACCGGGCGAACTCGCCGCGCCACGCCTCGGACATGCCGACCAGCGCGAACTTGCTGGCCGAATACTCCGGCCACGCGGGCATCCCCTTCCGGCCGCACATCGACGTGAGGTTCACCACCGCCGGATGACGCCCGCGGGTCAGGTGCGGCATCGCCAGCCGGGTCAGTTCGACCGGGCCGAAGAAGTTCACCTCCATCACGGTGCGGCAGATCGCCTCCGTCGAATCCGCGAAGTGCCCCCAACTGCCGACGCCCGCGTTGTTTACGAGCAGGTCGAGGCCGCCGAACGCGGCCACCGCGGCGACCACCAGGCGCTGGCGGTCGTCCGGGTTGGTGATGTCGGTCGGCACCGCGATCACGTCGCCGCCGGCCTTGCGGAGCGCGTCGGTCGCCTCGTTCAGTTTGTCAGCGCGACGCGCGGCAAGGGCGAGACGCACGCCGGCCTTCGCGAGCGCCGCCGCGAGCGCGAGGCCGATGCCGCTGCTCGCGCCCGTCAGAATCGCCCGCTTGCCGGTCAGGTCGCGCGCCATGTGAACGCCTCGTCGGTGTGTACCCCATCTTACCCATCTCGTGCCGCCGCATCCGGAATAGGGGGTGCGTGTTGGGGCGTTCCTCAGCAGAATTTGCCCGCTCAGATTGCGCCGCCGCTACAGCCGGACTTCAAAACCAGGGGTTGAAACCCCTGGCTCTTGCACGGTGACCCCTTCAGGGTCCAAGCCGCTCAGCTCGGCAGGAGCCTCGCCCTCCCGTCGATGCAATAGCCAGGGGTTTCAACCCCTGGCGCTGACCGGCCCCGAAGTTGGGCTTCCCACCCCGCCGTTCGCCCCGGTACGATACGCGGTTATCCACCACACCACGGACGGTGTCATGCGCTGGCTGCTCATCGGCTACATGTTCCTGTTCATCGACCGGCCGTTCGAGGTCTGGCCGTGGCTCGGCGACCTGCACGTCGAGCGCGTGTACATGCTGTTCACGCTGGCCGTGTGGGCCGTGTACCCGAACAAGCGGTTCCTGC
>JAYUBA010000131.1:0-2580 GCA_043741075.1 Frigoriglobus sp. | reverse complement strand
AACCGGGACACGCGGGCTCGTCCATGCCGCCATCGTAGTGACTGAGGCGTCATGCAGACCGGACGAGGGGCTAATCAAGTACCCGAACTCTACGGGTCGTGTTGTGCGGTATGTGATATCGCGGATCACGGCTTGTTGATCACCAGCCATATTGTGGGTTGGGCTGCGGGGCCGGAGCATCGGGGCGACCTGACCAATGTCATCTGCCTCTGCCGCATCCACGATGCTCTGTTCGAGCGTGGGTACTGGTCGCTCGATGATGGCCTCGGCTTGTTCAAGCGAGCTTTGCCGCAGAGCCGCTTGATCCAACTCCTCCTGGACCGGATGGAGTCCTTCCGCTCGCCTGCGGTGTTCCGCCCGTCAGCATCCTTCCTGCGCATTCACCGACAATGCGCCGGCTTCCCCGTCTGATGGGACGCATGTCCTCGTCGTAGGCACGTTGAACTTGTCGCGGTCCAGGTCGGCGGACGCCCCTTTGAGTTCGATCACGACGAAGGGCTTGGGCGGCCGGCCGGACGCGAACTGGCCCAGTGCGCCGTCGGCGGTCCCGACTCCGGGAACGGAGAAGTTCCGTTCCAACTGGTATTTCTCCGGACTCTCCGTCAACGTCTTGTAGCCGAGGGCATCGCCGAAGACCTTTTCGAGATAGCCGGCGTCGAGCGCGGTCTCCTTGGTGTTGAGGTGGCCCTGCTTCTCCAGGTCGGCCCAGTGCTTGAGAATCCCGAACGCCTTGTCTTGCTCGTCGCCTTCGAGGTGCGCCTTCGCCGCTTCATCGACCAGGAACCTCGGCAGGATCAGCGCCCGCCGCCGCCAACTGCCCAGGCTGGTGAAGAGATCGGGGGTGTTGGAATGTGGCTTCCCGCGAGAGCTTTTGCTTTTTCCCATGCACGTAGTGGAGAAGAGTGACGAATCGGTCCGCGACCCGTCGGAAGGCGCGGGCGGCGTTGGGAGGGTGTTCTATGAGTACGCCCGTCGGGACTCGAACCCGAAACATCCCGCTTAGAAGGCGGGTGCTCTGTCCAGTTGAGCTACGGGCGCGTGCGCTCCATTTTCCCCGACGCGGGCCGAACGGGCGAGGCGGGCCGGCTACCCGGCCAGCGGGGCGCGGCCGATGACCGTGTACACCGGGCCGTCGCGCTCCGCCTCGCTGCTGTACACCAGCACCTCGCCCACCGCGACCCGCCCGCCGTTCCACGCCAACCGCTTCTGCACCTCGCCCGCCACCGCGTCCCCGTCCGCTTCGGCCCGCACCCGGCCGAGCGTCAGGTGCGGCGTGTACCCGCGCTCCTCCGTCCGGTAGCCGCCCAGGCCCAGCATCTTCTCCTCGAGCGCCGCGTTCAGCCGCCGAAGGGCGTCGGCACCGGCGGTGACACCGGCCCACAGCACCTTCGGGCGCCGCGGCGTCGGGAACGCCCCCACCCCGGACACGTGCAGGGTGAACGGGGGTTCGCCCGCCGCGACCGCTTTCACCGCCTTGCACACCGGGTGCAGGTCGCGGTCGTCCACTTCGCCCAGGAACAGCAGCGTCACGTGCATGCTCTCCGGCGTCGCCCACGTCACCCCGGCGGCGGTCTTCGCGAGCGCCTCCTGGAGCGCCACCGCGTTGCCGCGGACGCCGTCGCCGATGTCGATGCCGATGAACGTGCGTGTGCGGGACATACTGGTGAAAACCCTCAAGAGGATTGGCCACAAAGAAGCACAAAGGACACAAAAGAAAGCAGAGGACAAAAGACAGCCACAGATGACGCAGAAGAACGCAGATTAAAGGCACAAGACCGAAGACCGAGTTCAATTCAAAACTCTGTTCTTCTCTGATCTGCGTCTTTCTGCGTCATCTGTGGCTGATTTCGTCTTCGTTCTGTGGCTGGTTTCGTCTTGGTCTTCTTTTGTGCCCTTTGTGCTTCTTTGTGGCCATAACCTCTTCTCTTAAACGGACTCTGCCCAAAACTGTTTCGCCCCGTGATGCAACCTCGCGCCGATCTGCGTGATGACCTTCATCGCCAGGAAGTTCGCGGCGCGGGCCGCCCGGTCCGCCGGGACGCCGTGCGTGACCCCGTACAGGAACGCCCCGGCGAACATGTCGCCGGCGCCGGTCACGTCGAGCGGCTTGCACGCGAACGCCGGCACGTGGCACTCCGCCCCATGATAGCGGACGAACGCCCCGTTGGGGCCGTCGGTCACCACCGCGTTCGGCACCACGGCCTTCAAGTTCGCGAACGCCTCTTCGGCGCGGGTGCCGCCCGCGACCGCGATCGCCTCGGCCGCGTTGCAGAAGAGGAGGTCGCTTTGCGCGAGGGCGTCGCGGAACGCGTCGCCGAACACCTGCGGGATGAACGCGTCGGAGCATGTGAGCGCGACCTTCGTGCCGCCGGCCTTCGCGGCCCGGAGGCTCTCGCGGACCGCGAGCTGACCGGTCGCGGGGTTGGCGAAGATGTAGCCTTCGACGAACAGCCACTCGGCCGCCGCGACCTTGTCCGCCGGGACGTGCCGGGCGCCGAGGTGGCTGGACACCGCGAGGCACGTGCGCATGGTCCGCTCGGCGTCCGGCGTGATGATGCTGACGCAGGTGCCGGTGGTCTC
>JAYUBA010000130.1:0-2591 GCA_043741075.1 Frigoriglobus sp. | reverse complement strand
GCGGCGGCAAGTGCAGGTGGTTACGGACCCCGCGGTGGGCATCCAGGAGTTGCGCGAGCGAAGAGCCGCCCGACTGTCCCCGGCGGCCGCGCCGCAGCGCCTGGTCCAGCGCGAGCCACGTTTCCCCGGGAGCCTCGGGGACAGAGCCGGACTTGTCGAGCGGCCAGTCGCCCGTGCGCGTGTGGTGCGCGTCCGCCCAGACGAGAATCTGGGGCACCGTCAGGGGCGGCAGATACAGGTGGTGCCGGACACCCCGGTGCGCAAGGAGGAGTTTCGGGAGCGAGGAACCGCCTGGCAGTCCCCGCGCGCCCTTCTGCAGGGCGGCGTTCAGGGCGGCCCAGGAAGTGTTGGGCAAGCCGTTTGTCCCGTCCCTGCGGGTCGGCCATCGCTTCTCGCGCGTGTGAAACGCGTCGCACCAGTTCAGGATCTGGTCAAAGGTGAGGTCCGCGTTCCGCCTCACGCGGAAACGGTAGGTCAGTCGCCGTGGCAATGGCATCGGACGAACCCGGTCGGGAAGGGAAGCCTTTCCTGACAGAATACCGGCCGTGGTCACAGCGATCCAGACGGTGGCATCCAGATGCGGGCTTGCACGATGTCTTGCTCTGATGCCGGAAGTCGTGGCGCCGAGAGTGCCGATCAATGACGGGAGACGAACAGGGACACAGCAAGAGTTGCCATCACCAAAAATCGGCTTCGGGATGCCAGAACAGACCCGCGACCCGCGAAGTCGTCTCGCACGGGCATCGCTCGTGCGCTACTGTCGGCCCTTTCATGACCGCGATGTTTGCTCTCTCCCCGGCCTTTCTCCGCACGGTATTCGGAACCGCGCCGTTCCGCGAGTACTGCCGCGCGCGGCGGATCGACTTCCGCCGGCTCACGCCCCGCCTCTTACACACGGACGGCCTGCGCGACTGGTCGGAAGCGCTCGCACAGTTGGTTCCCGGTGGGCGAGCGCGGGTGGAGCGGGAGCTCTCGGAAGTGGAGGGGATGTCCGAACGGGAGGCTCTCACCCATCTGCTCGAAGCCGAGGCGGGCCTTCCGTCGCCGCCGGCCGGGATACCCGACGGACCGCCCCTCGCGCTCTGGTTCTTCTTGCGGCGGCCCGCCACCTTCCGCGCCGTCTCTTCCCACCACGAGGAACGCGATGAGCCGCCCTGGCGGGTCGCCCGTATCGCCCGGGGATCCGTGCGGGGCAACCCGCTGATGAAAGCGCGGGCGCTGGCAAACGCTCTGCGGACGTTCGTCTTTCCCGATGCCCGCGGCATCCGCTCCTGTGCGATCGACGTCCATCGTGTGGGTGGGAGTTGCCTCTTCTCCGCATTGCTCGCTGGCCGGGTGCGCAGCGTCGAGTCGTTCACCGCGAGCGGACAGCGCCGGCTCCAACGGCATGGGACAACGCTCCCCGTCCGCTTCGCGCTCTCGCTCGCGGACGGAACCGTGTTCCTCCGGTCGCCGTTCCGTTCGGCCGACCAGGAGGTCGGTCTACTCCGCCGCTTCGGAGACGCCGTGCTCGGCACACCGGTCGATGTCTCCCGCGAGGTGTTCGACCTCGACCGTCTGAAGTTCCCGTTCCATCCGCTCCCCACGGCCGACGGGATCCACCTGGTGCGGGTGAAGTCGGTGCAGCTCCGCTATCCCGCCCGCCTCTGCGGACGGCGGGTGACGTTCGACACGCTCGCCACCGACGGCCCGGACGCCGTCCACGTGCTGCTCCGCGACCACGACCGCGGGACGATCCCGCTCGACGAGTTGCGTGTGTGCCACGCCGAACTCCAGGTGCGACTGCCGACCGACGGCGCGGGCAAGGATCACCTCGTTCGCCTCTGGCCGGACCGTTGCGGTTTCCCCGACAGGCTCCTCGCGTATCGGCTCGGCGCGTGCTTCCGGGGGTGGGGCCTCACCCATGAGTAGGAACATCGCATTCCTGCTGCATCTGCTCGACCACGGCGACGAGCCGTGCGTGAGCGTCGATGACCTCGACGGCCCGCACGCGGCAATCCTGCAGGAGGGACAGCGCCTCGGGTTCGTCGATACGGAACCGTGCGCCAGTCCATCGCCCGGCTGCCCTCACTGCGGTGAAGGCGTGCCGTACCGACTGGGGCAGCGATTCCTCTGCAACGGGTGCCGGAGCACCGTCGAACCGCACTGGCTCTTCCGGTGGCCGCTCCGTCGGGAGAGGTTCTTCTCCTGGCTCGGCGCGGAACTCGGCCTGCGCGGCGAGCCTCGGCCGCTCGATGGGGCGCTCTGGCAACTCGGAACGCACGCGGGCGAGGACGGACACCGAGAGTGCTTCTACCGCCGGCCGGAGCCTCTCTCCTCTGCAGCGGGCACGCGGCTCGGCGCGTACCAGAACGTCCTCGTGCTCTTCGGCCTCGCCCCGCCTCAGGACGAGACGCATCGCATCCGTTCGCTCTCGCTGCTCGAACTGCTCCGCGGCCCCGAGCCGCTTTCCGTGGCCGATCTGCAACCGTTTCTGCTGCGGCGCGGTGCGGTTCGGTTTGAACTCCACAGCGGGGCACTCTGGGTCGGGGACGCCTGCCTCGGCGAGGTGCCGGTGGGGAGCGCGGAGTTCTTCCTCCTGGCGCGGCTGG
>JAYUBA010000129.1:0-2592 GCA_043741075.1 Frigoriglobus sp. | reverse complement strand
GATGTGGTTCTGGAGCATGTCCCGCATCACCCCGCTCTTGTCGTAGTAGTCGCCGCGGGTCTCCACCGTCACCTTCTCGGCCACCGTGATCTGCACGTGGTCGATGTACTGGGCGTTCCACAGCGGCTCGAACATGGTGTTGGCGAACCGGAACACGAGGATGTTCTGCACCGTGTCCTTGCCGAGGTAGTGGTCGATGCGGTACAGCTGCTCCTCGTCCCAGTGCTTGTGCAGCTCGTCGTTCAGCTTCTTCGCGCTCGCGCGGTCGGTGCCGAACGGCTTCTCGATGATGAGCCGCCGGTAGCCGGTGTCGCTGTGGTTCAGCCCGGCCCCGGCCACGCCCGCGCTGATGGCCGGGTAGTACTGCGGCGACACGGAGAAGTAGTACAGGCGGCGGCCGTTCGGCCCGCCCTCGTTGGCCGCGAACCAGTCGGCCAGCGGCTGCGCCCCGCCGGGCTGCGTCGGGTCGGCCGACACGTAGTGGACGCGGGGGGCGAACGCCGCCCACTTCTCCTCGCTGAACTGCTCGCCGGGCAGGATCTCCCGCGCGACCGTCTTGAGGTGGTCGCGGAACGCGTCGTCCGTGAACTCGGTGCGGGCCGTGCCGACGACGCGGGCCTCCGGCGGCAGCTTGCCCTTCTGCGCCAGGTTGAACAGCGCGGGGACCAGCTTCCGCGAGGTGAGGTCGCCGGAAGCGCCGAAGATGACGACGGTGAGCGGCTGTGCCATGTGCGGCCCGTATGCGTGAGGGTGTGCGGACGTGCGCGGTCGCCCCACACGGGGCGAACCGGGGTTATGCTATGGGGGAGCCGGACAAAAGCCGCACCGCCGGCGGTCAGAGCGCGCCCTGGGCCGGGAGGACGGTGGACGCGATGTGCTTCTCGAACTTCTTCGGCGTGAAGGTGGAGTACGTCGGCGTGACCTGGGTCGTCTTGCCGACCATGCGCAGGCTGTGGACGTGGAACCGCCACTGCCCCGCGAGCTTCCAGCCGTACACGAAGCCCTTGCAGGTGGACCCCAGTTGGCTGTAGTCGGTGTGCGCCAGCCGCTGGTGGAGGGTCAGCCCCTTGGCGGCGAGGATCGGGCGGACCAGCGAGTCCTTGGCCGTCGTGTTCGCCGCGCCGGTCAGCCCGTTCGCGTTGACGTGGAACACGTACACCTCGCCGGTCGGGCGGGTCGCGATGTAGATGAAGCACCCCTCGATCGGGCCGGTGAAGAACCACCGGGCCGCCGCGTCCAGCTTCATGTACGTCCCGGCCGCCGCCGCCTTCGTCAGGTCCGGGGACACCCACGGCAGCGCGCGGACGCCGGCGTCCGCCGCGGCCGGGATGATGCTCAGGGTCTTCAAGCCCAGGTTCGCCGCATCGGCCGCCGAGCCGGCGTCGATCTGAAAGTCGATGTGCCCGTTCATGCTGAACTTGAACACCTGATTCCCCTGCGCCTTCCGGGTGAACCGGTCCGCGGCGGCGATCTCCTTCATAATCAGCCGATGGCTCTTGAGGAAGTTGACCGAGCCGTTTTTGAACTGGTCGGTGAGCGACACTTAAGCTCCGAGTTTGGGATGGGTGGGCGGTCGCGATGTCCCGTGCCGCGCGGCTCGGTCTCGCGGCCTCACGGGAGGAACTACTGCCCGCCCCGCCCCGAACTTTCAGTTCGGGCTGAAGTCGAACTTGGCGGCGCTCTCGCGGCCGAGTGGGTCGTTCACGAACTTGCGGAAGCAGTTGGGGCACAGGTCGAACCGCATCTTCTGGCACGTCGGCGGCAGCGCCGGTTCCTCCTCGGACTCTTCCAGCTCGCACAGCATCCGGGCCATCGCCTCGACGTGATCGGGGTCCAGGTCGTCGTCGGTCAGGTCGGCCGGGTCGGTGGCCGCGAACGCCTCCATCTTGAGGACGTACCGCTCGGCCCCGTCCGGGGTCATGTCCTTGCCGCAGACGTCGCAAGAGAAGTGCATCATGAGCGTCGGGTCCTCCGGGCGTCTCGGGCGTTTCGGGTGCCGTGCGAAGCCGGAGAGGGCGGCGTCGCGGGCGTGGCGGTCGAGCGAGTCGGAACGATGTGCGACCGCCGGTATCGAACTCGTATACTCCACAACTCGCCGTTTCGCGCCGCGCTGTCAAGCGGAATTCTCGACACAATCCGCCCGACCCGCACGCCCGTTCGGGCGGCAAGAATGTGCGCCCGGCGGGTCACTTTTTCCTGGACATGCGCCGGAAATCTGTGCGCGCCGCTTCCCGCTTCGCGGCAACGCGCTGCGCGGGAACCCGCCGGGCGGGTTCTCGGAATGTTCCCGCGGCCCGGAATCTCCTGTCAATCTCAGCAATTCGGCCCGCCGGTCCGGTTCGCGCGCGGCACCGTTGGCACGCGAGGTGCATTACACCCTTCGCCATCACCCGACGACCGGCGGCGTCCGAAGAAACCGGTCATCCGGGTGGCGGCTTCGCATCAGACACCAGTACTCCCCCCGACGGCCCAGGAGCGCCCCTGGACCGGCCCCGCCCCCGCTCCTTTCAACCCGACACGTTCCCACGGCCGGCGGCTCCCTGAGCCAGCCGGCCCGTATCTTTTCGTAGTGGTCAGTGGTCAGTGGTCAGT
>JAYUBA010000128.1:0-2593 GCA_043741075.1 Frigoriglobus sp. | reverse complement strand
GGCCCAGTTGCTCGAAGAAGCTGTCGCAGCGGCCGAAGTGTGATTACCCTCTTGGATACGGCACGGTCACCGTCGTGTTGCCGCCGGGGTTGAGCAGCGTCACCGCGGTGCCGTCGGGCCAGGTCACCGTTACGCGGTCCACCGCGGTCGCGTCGCCCAGGCCGAAGTGCGCCACCGGTTCCATCTGACACAGGTAGCCGCTTCCCGCGCAGATGCCCTTCACCCGAACGCGACCGGCGTATTCGGCGCGGACCACCGCGCCGCGGGCCGGTGCGCCGAACCGCGTCAGCGGGCGCACCCGGAGCCAGTTCGGATACGCCGAACGCGCCTTGAACACCGCCAGCGGTTGCGCCGCCTTCTCCCCGCGCGAGATCAGCAACTCCAGCACGCCGTCGCCGTCGATGTCGCAGACCGCCGCGCCCGTGCCGTAGCCGTCCGCGTCCTGCGCGGCGCCCGCGTCCAGCATCGTCAGTTCAAGGTCCGCTCCCTTGCGGTCGCGGCTCGTTCGAACCCGATACAGCCGGTTCGGTTCGCCCAGGTGGTTCAAGAACAGTTCGTCATTGCCGTCGTTGTCGAAGTCGGCCGCGATCACCGTCCGCACCGCCGAGGGGAACGCGAACCCCGGCGTCGCACGGTCCTTCCAGGTGCCGTCGGCGCGACGCGTCATCAGCCGGTGCGGGCCGTCCCAGTTGCCCCACGCCAGCCCGAATTCGCCGCCCGCGTCCACCGCCGCCACCCCGCGGGCGTGCTCCTCGCAGTCCTTCAGGCGCAGTTGGTCGGCCACCTCCTCGAAGGTGCCGTCGCCGCGGTTGCGGTACGCGAAGTTCGCGCCCTCCTCGTTCACGCAGAAGAGATCGGGGTGCGCGGAGAACACCGGCAGCGCCAGCACCCCGCGGCCCCCGGCCGTTCGCGCCAGGCCCAGCGGCGGGGCCAGGTCCGCGACCGCGCCGCCCGGTCCGAGTTCGTAGAAGCGCATCGGGCGGCCGTAGTTCGCCACGAAGAAGCCGTACCGGCCCACGCCGCGGCGGTCGATCACCGCCACGCTGCGCCCGGAGGCGAGGTTCCGCACGCCCGCGTTCTCCGGCCGCTCGAACAGGTCGTGCCAGTGCCCGTCCGGGCCGCGCTTGAAGAGGCGGTCGGCGTACCGCTTCGGCCCGGCGAACGTGTCCGCGTTCAGGACGTACAGTTCCTCGCGGCCGTCGCCGTCGAAGTCGCCCGCGGCCACCGCGATCGCCTGCCGCCCCTCGTCGGCCAGTTCCGGCGGGGCCACGTCGCGCAACCGCCCGTTCGCCCACGCGAGCACGCGGTTCGGCCCGCCGAACCCGGCGACCACGAAGCAGGGCCGCGTCCCGTCCGGTGCCGCCACGGCCGCGCCGTAGTGCAGCCCCGGCGGGTTGTGCGCGATCAGCCCGGACGCGTCTTCGAACATGGATGGTCCGCGGGACGAAGCACGACTCACCGCCAACCGTAACCCACCGGCGCGGAAGCGCAAACGCAAACGCCCGGAACGGCGGCGGACGAACCGTCGCGGCTCCGGGCATTCCGTAAAGAAACCCACCCCCCAACCCCCTCCCTTCAGGGAGGGGGAGCCAGAAAGCCCCCTCCCTGAAGGGAGGGGGGTTCTGCTGCCGCTCAGCGGCGGGCCATGCTGACGTGCGTGCTGCCGCCGTTCAGAATCTGCTTCACGCTCACCGGGACCGACGGCTGGAAGCCCGGCCGCATGTAGTAGACCATCACGTCCGCCGGGTCCACGTCCGGGATGCGGTGCCGCGGGGCCACCTGTCGGCCGACGCTCTCGCCCGGCAGGCGTACCAGCCACCGGTCGTTGCCGGGCAGGTCGTACAGCGTCAGCGTGCGGGTGCGCTCGTCGTAGTTCAACCGGTCCGTGTCCGGCGGCGGCAGCGCCGTGCGGCCGGTGATCCACGCCGGGTCGTTCGCGCCGACGGCGTGCGGCGACGGGGGCGTGCCCGGCGGGGTCGCGGCCCCGCACCCGAACAGGCCGACCGACAGCAGCGCCGCGGCGCGCGCGCACATCCGGCGCGGCGGGCGGGCGGGCGGTCGGGTCATCCGGAACGCGGTCATGAGTACCCTCCTCCGTGGGGCGGGAGCGAGTTCGGGCGAAGCGTACGCGCTCCGGCCCCTAGTTGAAGCGTAGCACCCGCCCGTGTCAAGCGGAAGTGGTCGCGACCGGCGGGCGCGCGGATTTTCGGCGGGCCGCCCGTGCGAGCGGGCGTCAGTCGCGGACCCAAATCAGCCCGATCGTCAGGACGGCCACGCCGGCCAAACCGCCGGTCAGCGCGTCCACCGACAGGTCCGAACCGAGCGCGAGCCGGGCCGACGTGGAACCCGTCAGCACCGCGGCCACGCCCCACACCGCGACCCCGCCGCCGCCGAGGACTAGCAACCAGCCGACGAACCGTTTCACAATACACCCCGCGTCATGAGGCATCGAGCAGCAGGAATGGGAGCCGCGGCATTCATTTGGAACCAGGGGTTGAAACCGAATCGCGTGGATGAGCGATGGTGCCCGTCTTTGTTCTTGACCTCCCCCCTGTGAGGGGGAGGTCGGCGGCGCTTCGCCGCCGGGTGGGGG
>JAYUBA010000127.1:0-8596 GCA_043741075.1 Frigoriglobus sp. | reverse complement strand
GGGCTGGGGGGGTGGGTCTCTCGGCAGAGCCACGCTGACCACGGCGGCGGTGGGCACGCCGGCCATCGCGGCGATGTCGCTCAGGTTCACCGCCATCGCCTTGCGCCCGGCGCGGCGCGCGCCGACCTCCGCGAGCACGAAGTCGGTGCCGTCCATCAGCATGTCGGTGGTGACCAACAGCGGGCGCGAACCCGGCGCGAGGGCGGCGCAGTCGTCGCCGGGGCCGATCAGTACGCGCGGGTCTGCGGGCGTCCGCGCGCGGAGCCACGCGATGTACTCGAACTCGCCCGGCATGGGAATCTCCGCGGGGTGGCGGGGTCAGTGTAGCCGCTTCGGGTTGCGGCGAACCGGGCCGGATGCTATTCCCCCCATTCTTCCAATGACGAACGAGGGGGCGTATGACGCCGGCCGTCGGGTCGCGACCGTACCGGGGGTTGCTCGCGCGGGTGCGCGGCGGGCGCCGGGCGCTCGCGACCGCGTCCGGGCTGGTGCTCGCGGCGCTGGCGGTGTTCGCGGCCGGCGAACTGTACCTGCGGGTCGCGCCGCCCGCCGACCTCGCGCCGTACCTGGTGGAAAGCGCCCGCACCGGGCCGTTCCGCGCTGACACACGGTACGGCGTGCAGTACACCTCGCCCGACGCGCTCGTGGCCGACAACCCCGGCCGGTTCGAACCGTACATTCCGCTGTTCACCGATCCGCACCCGCCCCCGACGTGGGCGTTCTTCGGCAGTTCGTTCGCGCAGGCGCCGGGGATGCTCGCGGACACGGCGCGGGAACTCGTCCCGCAGCGGGTGACGTTCAACCTCGGCAAGAACGAGCCGCTCCCGGTGCGGCTGGCGCAGGCCGCGTTCCTCCTCGACAACGGACTACGACCGCAGCGCGTCTTCGTCGTACTCATCCCGCTCGACGTGTACCAGTTCGCCCAGAACGGGCTGGACCAGTACCGCGCGACCGACGGCGGCGCACTGGTCTACGCCCCGCGGCTGCCGGCCGTCGGCGGCGGGGTGGTGCGGCACAGCCGGCTCGCGCTGAAGGGGTGGACGCGGACGACGCTGCACCTGAACCGGCCGTTCTTCCCGGCGTCGGCGCTGAGCGCGCGCGTCGATCCGGTGGTGCGGGCCGACGTGCGCACGGTCTTCAAGCACTTCGCCGAAGACGCCGCCCGGCACCGCGTACCGGTCACGGTGGTGCTGCTGCCGGGCTACGAGCAGGTGTGCCGCGGGGCCGGGTTTGCGGTGCAGGACGCGCTCGCCGCGGACGCACGGGCCGTCGGGTTCGACGTGTGCGACGTGCGCGAGCCGTTCCGCGCGTGGCCCGACAAGCCGGCCCTGTTCATCCCGGACAAGCACTTCTCCGCGGTCGGCAACCGGCTGCTGCTGGCGACGATCCTGGAACACCTGAAGGCGACCGACCCGCGGGCCGCCGACCTGCCGAACCCGGCGGAGATCCGCCCGTGAGTTTCGAGCAGAAGCCGTTCCTGATGCTGTTCGCGGTGGTGTTCGCGTGGTGGTGGCTGGTCCGCCGCCGCGAACACTCGGCCGTCGCGCTGCTGCTGGCCGCCAGCCTCCTGTTCTACGCGTACAACCACTGGTTCCTCCTGCCGATCCTCCTCGCGTACAGCGTCGTGAACTTCGTCGTCGGCCGGCGGCTCGAAACCTCATCGCGGCCGAAGCCGTGGCTCTGGTGCGGGGTCGGGTTCAACCTGCTAGTACTCGGCTACTACAAGTACACGCCGCTCCTGGTGCAGACGCTCGCGGACCTGCTGCCGGGCGTCCTCCCGACCGTGCCGCCGTCGGCGTTCGAGAAGTGGAGCATCCCCTACGGTATCTCGTTCTACGCGTTCACCGGCATCGCCTACATGGTGGACGTGTACCGCAAGACCACGCCCGCGGAGCCGAGCGTTTGGCGGTACGCGCTGTCCGCGTGCTTCTTCCCGCACCTCGTCGCCGGGCCGATCCTGCGGCCCAACGAGTTCCTCGACAAAGTGCGTCCGGGGCGGCTTCCCACCGAACCGGAGGCACCGGGCGAAGCGGCGTGGCTGATCGCCCGCGGGTTCTTCAAGAAGCTCGTCGTGGCGGATCGGATCGGGGTGACCATCGACCCGTTCTTCGCGCACGTGAACGACCCGACCACGGCGGGCGTGTGGGCGCTGCCGTACGTGTGGCTGTACGCGCTCCAAATCTACTTCGACTTCTCCGCGTACACGGACATGGCCCGCGGGTTCGGGCTGCTGTTCGGCTACCGGTGGCCGGAGAACTTCGACCGCCCGTACCTGGCGGCGAGCGTGACCGACTTCTGGCGGCGGTGGCACATGACGCTGTCGCGGTTCCTGCGCGATTACGTGTACATCGCGCTCGGCGGCAACCGCAAGGGCCGGTTCCGCACGAACCTGAACCTGATGCTGACGATGCTGCTGGGCGGGCTGTGGCATGGGGCGAGCTGGGCGTTCCTGGTGTGGGGCGGCTTACACGGCGCGTTCCTGATCCTGCACCGCCTGTGGGCCGCTTGCGGCTTCGCCACTTGGCTCAACTCGCGCGAAGGATGGGTTCGCTACGTATGGCACACAGTGGCGATCTTGATTACCTTCCACTGCGTGTGTCTGGCGTGGTGCTTCTTCCGGCTGACGCGGTTTGAAGACAGCGCGGCGTGCGTGCGGAAGTGGGTGGAGTGCGACGCGGGGAAGATGTGGGCCGGGCCGTGGGTGGACCCGGCGGTGTGGCTGGCGCTGGCGTTCTACGCGGCGCTGGCGTGGGCGGCGGAAGGGCTACGGGGGTGGTCGGCGAAGGGCACCGGCGCGCCGGCCGCGATCGGGGCCGTGTGGGGCGTGCGGTTCGCGACGCTCGCGCTCGCGGCGCTGCTCGCCCCGACCGGCGCGAGCGGCGCGTTCATCTACTTCCAGTTTTAGCGTACCGGCGGCCTACTTCTTGACTTCCGGTAGCGTGTACCCGTCGGGCACGTCCTGGGAGAACAGCTTCGCGTCGAACTTCTTGTTCCAGTCCTCGAAGTCGAACGTCAGGCTCTGCTTCGCCGCGCCGGCGAGCCGGAGGCGGACCGGGAAGTCCGTCTTCGGATCGACCCACACCTTCCACACGCCGGGTATCGGGCCGTCGGCGGTGATCTCGTAAGCCGTCGTCTTGCGGTCGCCGATCTTCTCCTCCCCCAGCGCCTTGACGGCTTTATCGCCCCCGCCGAGGTACGCCTTCAGACCCGCGAAGTCGCCCAGCATCCCCGCGACCGCTTGTGCCTCCTGGGCGGCGAGTTCGCCCCGCGCCGCGCCTTTCGTCCCCGGCAGCAGGGTGAGCAACTTCCGCGTCTTGAGATCGACGACCATGATCGGCTTGTCAGGGAGTTCCGCGTCCTGGACGGTTTCCATCCGGACCGCGTCGCCTTGCCGGTACAGGGTGCGAACCTCGACCTTCCCCTTGTTCTCGATCGTCATCGTGACCTTCACCGACGTGGCCTTTTCGGCGTTGTCGATGGCCTTCTGCACATGCGCGGCGGCCGACCCGCCGAACCACAGGATTCCCGTCGCAGTTGCGACCGCAACGGCCGCGGCTGTGGCCGTTCCGAATCCGATGTAGCGCATGATCTTTCTCCTCCTTCGGCGGGCGAGTTCGCTCGCGGGCGGCGCGCCGGCGAGTCGGTTCTTGAGCGCCGCGACCGTCGCGGCGCTCAGTTCGGTGGATGGTCCGGCCGGAACCGGGGCACCCCGGAGCGCCCCGGTTGCATCTTCAAGGGCGTCGGGCGTCGGGCGGTCGTTCACTTCGCTCACGGGTGACCTCCCGGCAGGTGTTCGCGGGTCGGGTCGAAGGCGCGGAGCCGTTCGCGGAGCGCGGCCCGCGCCCGGTACACGAGAACCCCGGTGTAATTCGGAGTGATTCCGAGTAGTCCCGCCGCGTCGCCGTTCCGCAGACCTTCCAGGCAGACGAGGCAGAACGCTTCGGCCTGGTGGGGGTCGATGGCCGCGAGTGCGACCCGCAGCGCGTCGGCGAGTTCGCCGCCGGCGCACGCGGCGACCGGGTCCGGTGCCGTCGGATCGGCGGGCAGTTCGTCTGGGAATTCACGGGAGCGGGCCGCGGCCCGGTATCGGGCGCGGAGCAGTTCGAGCGCCCGCGCCGTGGCGAGGCGCTTGAGCACCGCCGACCAGTTGCGGACCGGTTCCCCCGCGGCCAGGTCCACGGCGCTGACGAACGTGTTCTGGAAGCAGTCCGCGGCGTCCGCCTCGTGGGTCAGCAGACGGCATGCCGTCCGCCAGACCGCCGGGCCGTGCTCGCGAACCACCGCGTCCCAGTCGGTCATGAGAGGTCATCCGTGCGCCGCGAACCGGTCACACGGTCAGTCGATCGAAGTGGGCCGTTCATTACCGAATTCCGCGCGACCTTGGCGGAGGGCGTTCACCGCACGACCGCGTCCGGCGGGCGCGGCACGCCGCGCGGCGCGCCGGCGGTGCCCGGTCCGGCCGCCGCGGTCAGTTCCGCGACGATCTCCGTCCGCAGGTACTCTTCCATCTCCGCCAGTGCCCGCGCGGCCGGCATCCCGTCCATCACCCGGTGGTCGAAGTGCAACCGCACGTCCACGGTGCCGTCGTCCCGGACCACGCCGGTGTTCAGCGCGGCGGTGAGCGGGCCGATCAGGTTCAGCGCCGTCGCCCCGCTCGCGCCGGTCAGGCTGACCCCGAAGGTGCCGAAGTTCCGCGCCTTGATCTTCCCGGACCACGCGGTCGCGTACCACCACAGGAGCCGCCGCGCCGGGCGCGGGAGTCGCGTGAACTTGATCTGCCGGCGGAACGGGACCACCTCGTCCACCGGCCCCGCCTTCCACTCGTCCAGCACCGCCGCGAGTTCGGCGAGCGGGTGCTTGTCCGGTGCGTTGAGGAACCCGAAGAACACGCCCGGTTCGCCGCGGTACTCGCGCTCGACGGCCACCGACGCGACGCTCTCGTCCGCCTCCCACAGGTGCGGCCACGGGGTCGGCAGGTACGCGCGGCGCAACTCCGGGCGCCGCGCCGCGACGGCCGCGAACGCCTTGGCGAACAGCAGTACCCACGCCGGCGGCCGGGCCGCCGCCTTGCGCGCCGCGGCGACCCCGGCCAGGTCCATGCGCCGCTCGAACGTGATGATCGGCGCGTGCCGCGACGCGTGCAGCAGGTCGCACACGAACCGCCGCGGGACCGAAAGCCCCACGCGGTGACCGTTCACTGCCGACATACGTTCCCCCGCGCCCGACCCGTTCGCGAACTCCGTGCCGACTGTATAGTGTAGGACGGCACCCGCGTTCACCCCGTCATTCCGCCGGGCAGTAGGGGAAGTGCGGGCGGACTGCGCATGCGACCGCCGCACGAACTACCGACCTCGCGCGCGTAGCACCTTGGCCACCGCGCCGACCACCGGGGCGCATTCGGTTCCGCACGCCGCGCAGCGCACCGCGAACGGCACGAGCAACCGCGACACCGGGGGCGGGCGCTCGTGCAGGTACGTCGCCGGGTACGCGGCCATCGCCCCGGCGCGGAACCGGAGCCACGCCTTCACCTCGCCCGCGAACCCCTCCGGGATCGCGCGGTCCAGCCGGAACCGCTCCTTGCCGAACACCAGTTCCCGCCCGCCGTCTTCGACGCGCACGTCCGCGGCCGGATCCGGGGTGACCGCGCCGCCGACCGACACGCCCACGGTCGTCACCAGCACCGGCCCGAGTTCGGCCTCCACTTCCGGGGGCGTGCCGCACACGAGCAGCACGCCGGGCGCGTCCGCGAGCAACCGGGCCGCGGTGGCCGGCGAGGTCGCGGTCAGCTCGAACACCGTCTGCGCGTCGCCGGCGCTCGCCCACGGCCGGGCGGTTCGGTTCACCCACACGCCGTAGAGCAGCGCGACGTGGTGCGGGGGAAGCCGCATCGCCGACGCGACGTGCGGGGCCGCGTCGCACAGGTCGATCGCGTCGCGCGGCGCGAGACCCGCGCCGAACGCGCCCGCGTACAGCAGGACGCGGAGCCGCGCCCGCTCGCCGGGTTCACGCGGGACCGCCGCGTAAGCGGCCAGCACGTGTTCGGCGAAGTCCGCCGGGTGCTCGCCGCGGAACGCCGTCGCCACGAGGTCCGCGATGCCGGCGGCGCGGTCGCGACCGAACCGCCCGCCGTCGTCCATCTCGAGGGCGAGGGCGACCGCGAGCAGTCGGCGCTCGGCCGGGTCGGCGCGGGCGCGGGCGATCAGGCGCTGGAGCGCGTTCGCGCGCTCCAGCGGGTCGCCGCGGCCGACGCTCGTGACGCACAGGCGCGTGAGGAACCGGGCGGCGTCGCGGCGGTCGATCGACTTCGGCGCGAGCTTCCGCCACGCGGCGTCGATGGCCCGGTCGTCGGCCGGTGTACGCGGGAGTCGGCGGAGGAGCGTGGCGAAGTACGCGACGATGGCGAGCACGAACCCGAGCGCGACGTGGACGAGCGCCGTGACCGCGACCAGCACCGCGGCGGCGGCGAGGGTCGCGGTCACGCGCGCCGGGAACGCGCCCGCGGCGCTGGCTACGAACCCGTCGCCCGCGATCCGGCCGTGCGCGACCGCGAGCGGCGGCGGCAGGTCCGGCACGCCGGGCGCCACGTCCGCGAAGCACTTCGGGCACACGCCCGCACCGCGCCCCCGCGCGGCCGCGCACACCGGCCGCGATTCCTCTTCGGACGCCGTCTCCGCGGCCCACGCCCGCACCGCCGGTTCGCCGCCGAGGTCGGCCGCGCGGTCGAAGAGCGCCGGGTCGCCGGTGGCCGCGTGTTCGCGGCGGAGCGCTTCGACCGCGCGCCCGCGGGTTCGGGTCTTCCCGTTCACCAGCGCCAGCCCGTGCCGGTGCCACAGGTGCTTCGCCATCTCGGCCCGCGACAGCCTCGCGGCGCACCGCGGGCAGCTCAACCTCACCTTCGCCTCGCGCGCGGCCACGAGCGCGTCGAGCGCGTGCCCCTGTTCGGTGAGGTGCTGGAGGTGGCGGAGTCGGTGGAGGGCGCGGGCCGGGGTCAGCCCCGCGGTGACGGCCCGGACGACCGCGCGGACCGCGCCCGGCGTGTCGGGCAGCGCGTCGATGGCGCGGGCCGCGGCGGCGAACCGCACGGCCAGCGGGACGTTCATGTCGGCCAGGAGGGGCAGCATCAGGCCGACGACGGCCGGGCGGTCGGCGTCCGCGGCGGCGCGGAGGCGGACCACGAGGCGGGCGATCGCGGCGCGGGGGTCGTCGGGTGGGGTCATCGTTCGCGTCAGCCGATGTCGTGGATCGGTTCGTCGCCCGTCGGCTTCGCGATCACGGGCCGGAGCAGGAACGGCCCGGTGTAGTGTTCGCCCATCGACCACGTCCCCAGAATGCTGCCCTCGCCGTCCGGGCGGCCGACGTACAGCACCGCGTGCTTGCCGAGGTACTGCTTCACCAGTCGCACCGCGCCGGTGGCCGCGTCGTACTCGCCGGCGAACGTGAACCGGCCGACCACGTCGCGCCCGTCGCCGGTCACGCGGCCGGCGCGGAAGTGCAGCGTGAACGGCGTCATCGGCTGACGGCCCCACTGCGTCTGAACCCAGAACCCGTCCCAGCGCCCCGACGGATACACGGGCGACCCTCCTCAAGCGACCCCTCCGGGGTCGGAGCGAAACGACAACGACGAATTGTACCCCGTGCGAGTCGAAGTCGCCTACCCGTCCCGCCGGGGCGCGGCTAAGGTTTCAGAATGACCCACCCCGACGCGCGGCCCTACGTGTGGATGCTCGGCGGCTCGTTCTCGTTCTCGGTGATGGCCGTCCTGGCCGAATCGCTCACCCGGCGCACCCCGGATTCGCCCCCGCTCTGCGACTGGCAGACGGTGGCCGTGTGCCGCGCCGCGCTCGTCGCGGTGTTCGGCGCGGCGCTCGCGTGGCACGCCCGCGTGCGGCTCGTGTGGCTGCGCCCGTCGCGACTGTGGGTGCGGAGCGTGGCCGGCAGTTGCAGCATGGTGTGCGCGTTCTACGCGTTCGGCCACCTGCACGCCGAGGACGTGGTGACCCTGAGCAACACGTTCCCGCTGTGGGTCGCGGTGCTGTCGTGGCCGCTGTACGGTGAGCCGCCCGGTTGGAAGACGCTCGCCGCGATCCTCGTGGGCGTGGCCGGCGTGGTGCTGGTCGAACAACCGCACCTCGAATCGGGCAACTTGGGCGTGTTCGCGGCGCTGGCCTCCGCCGGGTTCACCGCGGTCGCGATGCTCGGCCTGAACCGGTTGCGCGACATCGACCCGCGGGCGGTGGTGGTTCACTTCTCGGCCGTCGCCACCGTGTTCTGTGGGGCCGCGTTCCTGTTCACCCCGCGCGCGGAGCCGGTCGGGCGCGTGCTCGAACCCGAGGTGCTGCTGTCGCTGCTCGGCATCGGCGTGTCGGCGACCGTCGGGCAGGTGTTCCTGACGCTCGCGTTCGGCCGCGGCGCGCCGGCGAAGGTGTCCGTGGTGGGGTTGACGCAGATCGTGTTCGTGCTGGCGATGTGCGCGGCGGCGTTCGACCGGTCGGTGAACGCGGTCGCGCTCGCGGGCACGGCGCTAGTGATGGCCCCGACCGCGTGGCTGCTGACGCGGTCGAGACCTACCCCCCCGGCCCCCCTCCCTGAAGGGAAG
>JAYUBA010000126.1:0-2596 GCA_043741075.1 Frigoriglobus sp. | reverse complement strand
GACGTTTTCATAGTGCGCCCGCCCTGCGATCCGACAGGAACGGATTGGATTGATATCAAATACACGTCCGGCGATGGAAAAAGTCTCTACATCGAGATGCAGCACGAGATCGAAAACGCTGGATTCGGGAGTCGGACTACGGGCGGCCAGATGCGAAATAAGGCGCAGTACCTCCTACAGACGAGCCCCACACTCCCTCTCGTGATTAGTTGGACAAATGTAACAGTTATTGCCAGCAGCTATGCCGACGAATTTGTCGGGAAATTGTTCGTCGATCTGGGTCCGATTGCGTTTATGTCTAGGGTAAAGCTGATCAACATGGACCCTGTTGTCCAGACACTGATCAATAAGGCGATCATGCAGAGAACAGTCCAAACCATGACTGGAGGCTAGCCGTGTGGTACATGAATCTGCCTCATTCGGCCGTTTTCAGAAACGCCGCGTGGGCCTGCTCCGGCGTCAGCCACTTCCCGCGCCGGGCTTGCTCGTCTGCTCTCTCAAACAGTTTCTCGATCGCCTCCGGCGAGGGCGGGGCCGCATGCTTCGCGAACGCGTCGATCTCGGCTTCGACGGCCGCGAGCCGCTGCCCGGCGGCGGCCAAGACGCCCCCGGCCGCCTGAGCCTCATCGGCCTGCGCGCCGGACTCTTCCGCTAGCCGCCACACATCGCGCGCGATCACGACGACCGATTGACACATCCGGCACAGCGCCCGCCCGCTGCGCAGGAGGTCGCGGAACGTGTGCCCGCCCATCCCGACGCGGAGGCGCGTTTTCAGCTCCGTCAGCCACCCCTCGGCGGTTTCCGTCGCCCACGACGCGCGCCGGGTGAACTCGCGGGCTAATGTCTGCACCTCGCGACTGCGTTCGTGTTCCGGCAACTCGCTCATCCGCGGCGCGCGCTCGTTGAACACCGCCGCCCAGCCGTTCAGGACGGACGTGTCGTTCTCGGCGATCACTTCGAGTAGGTCCGGCATGGTGTGGCCCTCGGATGCATGTCATCGTCAGTTTAGCAGGCGCGGGAACACAGCAGAAGCGCGAACGGCATTACCTTCTGCCGCCCCCGCGGCGGTCGCCGCCCCGTCCGCCGCCCGGCGGCGGGCCGCCGCGCGCCGGCTTCGCCTGCCCCTGTCCTTGGCTCCGTCCCTGCTGCTGACGCCCGCCGCCGCGGGGCTTGTCGTCGCGGTCGCCCGGTGCCTTCGGCGGGGCCACCGCGTTGTAGTCGAAGTCCGGAAGCGTGATCCGCGGCAGCCGCACACCCACCTGACGCTCGATCCGCGCCAGCGCGCCCTCTTCCTCGCGCGCCACCAGGATGAACGCGTCGCCGGTCGCGCCCGCCCGACCCGTGCGGCCGATCCGGTGAACGTAGTCCTCCGGCACGTCCGGCACGTCCGTGCTGATGACGTGCGTGATGTGGTCTACGTCCAGCCCGCGGGCCGCGATGTTCGTCGCCACCATGATCTGGAAGTCGCCGCGCCGGAACCCCTCCATCGCCTTCGCCCGCTGCGGCGGCGTCCGGTTGCTGTGCAACTCCGCCACGCTGAACCCGTCCGTGGTCAGCACCTTCGCCAGCTTCTTCGCGTTGTGCTTCGTCCGCGTGAACACCAGCACCGACGGCATCTCGGTCTCGCCCAGCATGTGCCGCAGGAGCGCCGTCTTCAGGTGCGTCGGCACCGGGTACGCGGCCTGCGTGATGCCGACGGCGGCCGAACTCCGCCGGCCGATCTGCACCGTCGCGGGGTCGCGGAGGAGTTCGTGGGCCAGCTTCGCGATCACCGGCGGCATCGTCGCGGAGAAGAACAGCGTGTGGTTCCGCGCGGGCACGCGGGCGATGATCCGCCGCACGTCCGGCAGGAACCCCATGTCGAACATGCTGTCCGCTTCGTCCAGGACGAGCGTCGTCACCTTGTCGAACCGGGCGGTGCCGCGCTGGAGGTGGTCGATCAACCGGCCGGGCGTCGCGACGACGATATCGACGCCGGCCCTCAGCGCCCGTTCCTGCGGACCCATCGGCCGCCCGCCGACGATCAGCGTGGATTGCACCTTCGTGTGCTTCGCCAGGTCGCGGCACATGGCGTCGATCTGCTCGGCCAGTTCGCGCGTCGGCGACAGCACGAGCGCGCGGGTGACGCCGCGGGGCAGGTCGATGAGGCGGTGCAGCACCGGCAGCAGGAACGCGGCGGTCTTACCGGTGCCGGTCTGGGCGGTGGCGATCACGTCGCGCCCCGCCAAGCCGGGCGGGATCGCCCCGGCCTGCACCGGCGTCGGCTCCTTATACGCGAGGTCTTGCGTGGCGCGGACGAGCGAGGGGTGAAGACCGAGCGTCTTGAACGGCATGGAGGGGTTCCGCAGTGGTCGGGTCGGCGCGAAAGGGTCAGTATATCAGACCGCCCGCGTCCGCCGCGTGAAGAGCGGAAAGGGCGGGCGAAGCCGTCCCGTGTGGATATTTGAAGAGACTGGTCGAATCGTCTTGACTTGTCGATTTTACTCGCCCATGATCGTTCGGTGGTGACCTACTTGCGCTGCACGTGTCTGGCGGGGTAGGTCAGCCACTCCGCCAAGGACCACACGTGATCCGTTAACCCGGCGGCCATCGCCGG
>JAYUBA010000125.1:0-2599 GCA_043741075.1 Frigoriglobus sp. | reverse complement strand
GGCGAAGCCGATCCCGGAGAAGGTCCGGTTCCACGACTTGCGGCACACGGTGGCGAGCTTGCTGTTGTCCACCGGCCACTCGCTCAAGGCGGTGAGCCAACGGCTCGGACACGCGAACCCGACGATGACGCTCCGGGTGTACGCCCACACGATGCCCAACGACGACGCGAAACTGGCAGAAGGATTGGACCGGATGATGGCCTGAGTGCCCGGTTTTCTGCGGTTGGCTACAGTTAGGCTACAGTTGCGGTCCGTTTCAAGCAGAGTCAGTAAAGAGCAAAGGCCCGGAACCATAAGGATTCCGGGCCTTTTCGTCGAGTGCGCGTTACTGGACTTGAACCAGTGACCCCCACAATGTCAATGTGGTACTCTAGCCAACTGAGCTAAACGCGCTTTTTACTGAGATTCCCAGGTCTTTCGCGGTGTTCGGGTGCTTCTTGACTTCCGTCCTTTACACCCGCTACTACACCCGGTACTCTCAATTGGCCGAGGGTGGTTGCAAACCCCCCGGCCGTGTCCACAACACCCGTTTTCGACGAACGGCCGTCATGTCCAAAAGCGATTCTACACCCGCGCCGTCTGCTGGCAAGCCCGAGAAGCCCAACAAGCCCTATCCCGAGTTCCCGCTCTTCCCGCATGCCGCCGGCGTCTGGGCGAAGAAGATCCGCGGCAAGATGCACTACTTCGCTGCGTGGAACCACCCCGACGCCGCGCTCGCCAAATACCTCGCCGAGAAGGACGCGCTTCACGCGGGCAAGAAGCCGCGCGAGGTCGCCGACGGGTACACGGTCACGGTCAAGGCGCTGTGCAACGACTTCCTGAACGCCAAGCAGGGGCTGGTGGATTCCGGCGAGCTGACCCGCCGCTCCTGGCAGAACTACAAGGAGACGTGCGCGGTGGTGCTCGCGAAGTTCGGCAAGGCGCGCCTCGTGGGCAACCTCGACCCGGACGACTTCGCCGAGCTGCGGGCGGCGATGGTGGGGAAGGGGTGGGGCGCGGTGACCCTGGGGAACTGCATCCAGCGCACCCGCGTCCTGTTCAAGTTCGCTTACGACAACGGCTCGATCGACCGGCCGGTGCGGTACGGGCAGAACTTCAAAGTGCCCTCGCGGAAGACTGTCCGCATCGACCGCGCGAAGAAGGGGCCGAAGCTCTTCACCGCCGACGAGGTGCGCGCGCTGATCGACGGGGCGCTCGTTGTGGGCGAAGACGGGCCGGCGGTACTCCAGGCCGGGAAGGCGATGCGGGCGATGGTGCTGCTCGGCATCAACTGCGGGTTCGGCAACGCCGACTGCGGGCGGCTCACGCGGTCGCACCTGAACCTCGCCGCCGGCGTGATCGACTACCCGCGGCCGAAGACCGGCATCCCGCGCCGGTGCGCCCTCTGGCCGGAGACGGTGGAGGCGATCCGGGCCGCGGCGGCCGTTCGCCCCAAGCCGAAGGACCAGGCCGACGACGCGCTCATCTTCATCACCAAGTACGGGCTACCGTGGGCGAAGGACACCGCCGACCAGACGCTCTCGAAGGAGTTCGCCAAGCTCCTCAAGGCGTTCGGCTTCAACGCGCGCGGCGGCCTCGGCTTCTACACCTTGCGCCACACGTTCCGCACCGTCGCCGACGAGGCGAAGGATCAACCGGCGGCCGACTTCATCATGGGACACGAGACGCCGCACATGTCGAGCGTGTACCGGGAGACGATTAGCGACGCGCGGCTGAAGGCCGTCAGCGACTACGTGCGCGTGTGGGTATTCGAGGAGAAGGAAGAGGCGAAGTAGAGGCATGATCTGAGCCAGAGGCCCGCCGGGAGCATCCCGGCGGGCCTCTGACTCAGATCATGCCATCCGCGGCCAGTGACGGATGAATCGGACATCGAATCCCAACTCCGTCGCGATCCGCTTCAGCCCCCACCGCCGGCGGCGCAGTTCGATCGCGCGCCATTTGAGCCGGTGCGCCGTCACGCGGCACCCGCTCGAACAATACCGATGGTTGGTTCTCCCACGTCGCCGCGGGAAAGAGTTCCCGCAGAGCGGGTTCGCGCAGCACGCCACCGCCGGGATGGGTGTCCGCTTCCGTTCCCGTGCCCAGCGAACCCGACAGAGTTTGCCGCAACACCAACGGTCCGCCCGCCCGCCATCGAGCGCGTGACCGCACCCGGCACAAGACCGCTTCCGGCTGGGGCTTTGCCCATAAACGTCAGAATGGCAGGCGATTCAAAGGCTTTTCGGCCCTGTTTCGTCCGAAATCAGGGGTTTATATCCAAAGCCTCCGGCTTGCGTCCGGCGAATCCGCCTCAAACAGACCGCCCATCGCTCGCGTTCCTTCGCGCCCGATCACGCGCAGCGCTTCGCGTGACACAAGTCGCCCTGTCCCCTCGCAACCCAACCGCCGAGGTCGGCGGGTGTTGCGCCGATCACCGGATACCGGCCCTTGCAAAACGCCGCAACCCCAGCGGCGCGCAGGCAGCCCCCGGACGGATGATTGCCGCGGGTTCAGAAATCTGGGTGGTGACCTACTTGCGCTGCACATGTCTGGCGGGGTAGGTCAGCCACTCCGCCAAGGACCACACGTGATCCGTTAACCCGGCGGCCATCGCCGGGGT
>JAYUBA010000124.1:0-2603 GCA_043741075.1 Frigoriglobus sp. | reverse complement strand
AGGTTTTGAGCGACCACTACCGCTGAAACCAGCTAATCGCTGGCCTCCGAATTCTGGAAATCCTCGATTTTCAAGGCAGATATAGTGCGCACGCCCTGTCTGAAGTCGAGAGCGCGATTGCCACCTTCGCGAAGGCCCGAGGCTGGAAGACGGGAGAAGAACATGCACCTGTTAGCTAGTGAACGCCGATCCTCACTCACTTTCTTCTTTGGTCTTTCTCTGTGTCTCTGTGTCTCTGTGGTTAGTTCCACTTCGCTCCGCGCCAACCCGCCCGCGGTGGCGTACATCTTCCCCGCGGGCGGGCAGCGCGGCACGGCCGTCGAGGTCCGCGTCGGGGGGCTTTTCCTCCACGGTGAGCCGGCGTTTGAGGTGACCGGCCCCGGCGTCAGCGCGTCGCCGCACCTCGCCCCTGCCAAGCGGGTGTGGTTCGAGGGGCCGATTCTCCCGCTGCCGGAATCGCAGCAGCAGGAAGATTACCCCGCCGACACGCACGGCAAAATCTCGGTTGCGAAGGACGCGCCGTTAGGAGCGCGGCGCGTGCGGGTGTTCACCGCGCAGGGCGGCGCGAGCGGGCCGATCTTCGTCGTCGGCGAACTGCCCGAAGTCGTGGAAAGCGAGATCGACGGCGACGCGCTGCCGAAGCCGATCACGCTGCCCGTCACCGCGAACGGCCGCATCTTCCCGCGCGAAGACATCGACCTGTGGGAGTTCGACGCGGCGGCCGGCAAGACCGTGACCGCGTTCGTGTACGCCGCGTCGCTCAACTCCCCGCTCGTCCCCAAGCTCGACATCCTCGACGCGAAGGGGACCGTGGTCGCGGAGGAGATGCGGCACGCGTGCGTGGGCACCGACGGCTCGGTGAAGTTCACCCCGACGGCCGCGGGCAAGTACCGCGTGCGCGTCACCGACGCCCGCACACAGGGCGGCCCGGCCTACGTGTACCGGCTCACGGTCACGACGGACGCGGTGCCGGCGTTCCACTTTCCCATTAAGGCGAAGGCCGATGGGTTGAAGGACGCGACCGACGCCAGCAAGCCGCTTCAAGCCCCGGTCGCGCTGAACGGCCGGATCGAACGCCCCGGCGTCGGCAGCGGGTGGAAACTCGAGCTGAAGAAGGCCACGAAGTACACGCTCGACCTGCAAGCGCGGCGGTACGAGTCGCCGCTGTGCGGCGTGGTCACGATCACCGACGCGACCGGCAAGGAACTGGCGAAGGCCGAAGGCACCGAGGCGGCCGACCCGAACCCGCTCGCGTTCACGCCACCGGCCGACGGTGTTTACACCGTGCAGGTGCGCGAGAAGTTCCGCGGCCGTGGCGGGGCGAACTTCGTGTACCGCCTGCGCGTCCTCGACGGCGAGGAGAAGGTCGAACCCGGCTTCCGGCTCGCGGTCAAGGGCGACGTGTACACGGTGGCGCGCGGGGCCAGTATCCCGGTCGCGTTCACCGTCGAGCGGCTGGGCGGATTCAACGGCCCGATCGCGCTCACCGCGCAGAACTTGCCGAAGGGCGTCGAATACAAGGAAGCGGTCGTCGGCGCGAACCAGACGACGGGCACGCTCTCGCTCGTCGCCGCCGCGGACGCGAGCGTCGGGCACGCGCCGCTCGTGCTGACCGGCACCGCGACCGTCGGCGGCAAGCCGGTGACGGTGACCGCGACCTGCGCGACCGCCCCGGACTTGCGGCTGGCGGTCGCGTTCCCCACGCCGTTCAAGATCGTCGATCAGTACGTGATGACCAGCGCGCCGCGCGGCGAAACGTACTTCCGCAAGTACAAGATCGACCGCGGCGCGTTCCTCGGCCCGATCCGGGTTCAACTCGCGGACAAGCAGGCGCGGCACCTCCAGGGCGTGTCCGGGCCGGTTCTCACGCTCAAGGCCGGCGAGACGGACTTCGAGTACCCGGCGTTCCTGCCGCCGTGGATGGAACTGGGCCGCACCTGCCGCGTGTGCGTGATGGCGACCGCGACCGTGCGCGACCCGCTCGACGGCCGCGAGCACGCGGTGAGTTTCAGCTCGGTGGAGCAGAACCAGCAGATGATTGTGGTGGTCGGCCCCGGCCGGCTCGACCTGAGCGCCGAGAAGTCGAGCGTGCGGGCGGCGGGCGAGGTGCGGTTGGCGGTGAAGGTGAGCCGGAGCAAAAA
The DNA here is from genome assembly GCA_043741075.1 of Frigoriglobus sp. Taxonomy (GTDB): domain Bacteria; phylum Planctomycetota; class Planctomycetia; order Gemmatales; family Gemmataceae; genus Gemmata. The sequence goes on along the minus strand of JAYUBA010000124.1, from coordinate 462 downwards.
CCTGAGCGGCCCGGCGACGGTGGAGGTGGTGCTACCGGAGCATGTGAAGGGCGTTACCGCGGCGAAGCTGGTGGTGCCGGCCGACAAGAGCGACGCCGAACTGGTGCTGGCGTTCGCGCCGGGCGCCGGCCCGTTCAACGTGCCGCTGGTGCTGCGGGCCACCGTGACGACGCCAACCGGCCCGGTCACGGCCGAGACGAAGGTAGACGCGGTGAAGTGAAGGCCGCGATTCCGGCCGCGCGGGGCCGTTGTTACCGTGTTAGGTTGCGCGGCGCGCAATCTAACACGGGTGTGGGTCGGTGTTAGATTGCGCGCCGCGCGATGAGCAGGTGGTCTGCTCGCGCAATCCAAACAGAGGTTCGGCGGACGTACTTGTTTAGCGCCCCGGTAGCAGCACGGGTCGCGGAAGTAGCCGGTTGCCGAACCAGCGCAACGTCCGGCTGACGTGATCCACCACAGAGA
>JAYUBA010000123.1:0-2603 GCA_043741075.1 Frigoriglobus sp. | reverse complement strand
GGAGAAGCAGAAGGACTTCGCGACGAAGTCGGCCAAGCTCTCGACGGAAGTGATGGGGAAGATCGCGGAGGCGCTCGACGATACGCAGAAGACGGCGTGGAAGGGTCTGGTCGGCGAGCCGTTCGATCTCGCCAAGCTGCGCCCGGTCGTGCAGAAGAAGGACTGACCGCGCGCCCGGTTCGCGAATAACGTGTCGGCCCGTCCGGTTCGCCGGACGGGCCGCGTTCGTTCGGGCGTTATCCTTCGAACCGGACTTCCGCGCGGCCGAGTGGGCCGAAGTCGGCGGTGACGCGGTCGCCGGGGTTCGCGAAGTACACCTCGGCCGTCGTGCCGGTGCTGACCTTCTCGCCGCGGCGCAGCACGCGGCCGTGCTTCGGCAACTCGTTCGCGAGCCACGCGACCACGTTCAGCGGGTTGCCCAGCACGTTCTCCCCGGACCCGGTGCGCCACGGCTCGCCGTTCACGACCACCGCCACCGGGTGCCGGCTCAGGTCGAACCCGCGCCAGTCGCGGTCCGCCGCGCCCTCCACCCACGCGCCGTGAATCGCGTTGTCCGCGGCGAGCGACGGCGCGCCCACCGCCTTCCAATCGTGGAAGCGGTGATCGACCACCTCGATGGCAGGAATCGCGGCGGCGACGAACGGCGCGATGCTCTCCGCGGTGTACGGCACGTCCGACGGCGGCACGTCTTCGCCCATCTCGAAGCCGAACTCCGCTTCCACGATGCGCAGCGTGAACGCCGCCGCCGGGAGCACTGCCGGGCTGCGGTGGGAGGTGGCCGAGAGGAGCGTGCCGAAGAACGGGGCGTCCACGTCCATCTGCCGCTGTGCGGTGACGTTGGTCGCCGCGGCCTTATAGCCGATGGCTGTTCCGCCGAGTCGCGCGAGGAGCTTCTGCACGAGGAGTTCCTGCGCGCGGTACGCGTCCGCGAGCGACGCCGGCACCGCGTCCGGCGGGAGCGCGGCGGCTGTGCGCCGCGACAGGCGCATATCGAAGAGTGTTTCCGCAGCGAGCGAGAGGGGATTCATGAGGTGTCCATTGTTCGCGCCACCGTGGCCGCTTGCGGCTTCGCGGAATATCCGCGAAGCCGCAAGCGGCCATCTTCAAACTCAGCCTACTTAACTTACCTGTACCGGCGGGCGGACGCCGCGCCGCTCGCCTTAAATCACTGCCCCTTCCCGCGTCTCATGCGGAAGGGATCGCTTTTTACCAGTTCGGTCACGAGCGCGGAGAACTTGTGACCGCGAGTCGATCAGTGCGTCGCCATCCTTGAAGCGGGCCGGGGGTTCCAACACGGACGGGTAGATTCCTGGTAGTGGTACAGTTTGACCCCGACTGCTCTGTGATTTCAGGCACTCGGTCGCCAAACTGTACCACTACCAGATTCCTCGCTTGCTTCACAATCGCGCCAAGGTAAGATGGTTTCACGAATGCGCGAAAGTGACGCTCCACAGTCGGCGGTCCCGCCAACGACCGGTCCGGTGCCGCGTTCAGCGCTGGTAGACTCCTGGCCCTTAACGTCCCAAGGGGCGCGACGATGAAGACGGCTTACGGCAGACTCGCGGTGCTGGCGGCGTTCGCCCTCGCGGGCGTGGCGGTCCTGGTTCCGGCGGCACCGGCGATCCCGGTGGAACCCGCGGCACCGGCCGAACCGCGCGCCGCCGACCCCGACGAGGAACGCGAGGTGCCGCAGTCGGTGTTCGCGGGCACCGCCATCGGAGCCGTTCTGGAAGCCAACGGGAACGAGGTGCCCAAGAACGGCGAGCAGATGATGAAGGTTCTGGAGAAGTTCGGCGAGGTCGCGCAACTGCCGGTCGCGTTCTCCGCCGTCGCGCTCCACTCCGGGCTGACGAACCCGCGGGTGATCCTCACCCCGCGGCCGAGCCTGAATCAACAGGGCGCGCCGGTCAAGCCCGGCCTCAAGCTCGCCGATCCGGACGACCCGCTTGCCCTCCTCGGTCTCCCCACCGGGTTCGTGGGCGGCTTCGGCGCGGCCCCCACACCGGCCACTCTGAGCGCCGGAAAGCTCACCCGGCCCAACCTGGAGGGGCGGCTGTTCCTCGCGGCCAACATGGAGAAGAGGGGCGGCCAGTTGAAGGTCAAGACGTTCGAGTTCATCTCGTGGAACGGCCGCAAGCAGCGGTTCGACTTCGGGTTCATCGAGTGCGACGAGGTGGAGCCGCAGATCCGCGTGGTGGACGGCGTGAAGTGCTTCAGTTGCCACAAGAACAAGGGGCCGATCTTGGGGCAAGGCCCGTGGTCGAACACCCCGCACAACGACGTGCTCCGCGCCGCGATCCACGGCGCGCTGGCCCCCGCCCCAAAGGGCGGGGGCGTCCCGCCGGCGCAGCGGTTCCCGTTCGGGTTCGACGGCGACCTCGGTCAGCCGCGCCGGCTGGACACCGGGTTCATCAGCCGCGCCGCGCCGAAGGGCACCGGCCGCGGTGCCACCTTCGACGGCATGGCGGTCCTGCTCCCGCAAGGGCCGGCTGTGGACGCCGCCGTCCGCCAGGGCGCGGAACTCGCCCGCGACCGCGACGTGTACCGCGCGATGGTCCGCACGAACGACGGGCGCAAGGGGCTGGCCGTCCTCCTCGGTGCCG
>JAYUBA010000122.1:0-2604 GCA_043741075.1 Frigoriglobus sp. | reverse complement strand
CGGAAGCAGGCACAGCCCGCGGAGCGCTTGCAGCACGTCACCGATTAGCCGACAGGTGACCGGCCGCACCCGCGGCGGTTTCCCCTTGCCCTTGCCCTCCGACGTGCGCCACGCGGCCCCTTCGGTTTCGTTCACCCGTAGGAACTCCGACCGGACCCACGCGGTCAGTTCGCCCCGCTGGTCGTCGTCGGGAACGGAACGGTAGGCACCAGAGCAGTACCGGTGAAACTCGCCGCGCCAGAACCGGAGCAGGCGCGGCGAACCGGCGGGCGCGATGCCGTCGAGGAACCCGCCGGCCAGCCGGTGCGGGTTGTCCGGCCCGTCGTTCGGGCCGGCGGGCGGAGTGCGTCCGCCCGAATCGGCCGGGGCGGTGGCGAGCGGATCGACCGTCGCGGCGGTGCCGGTCAGGCGGTCGCGCAGCTCCGCCCCGCGCTCGTTCCACGGCACCGCGGCGCGGGCGTCGGCCGTCAGCCAGTCGCGCACGTCCTGCGCGTCGGCCGGCGGCAGCGCCCAGCGGATCGAACGGCGGAGCGCTGCGGCCAACCCGCGGGCAACGGACAGCGCACCGGTGCGGCCCGGCCACGCGCCATCCAGTTTTTGGTCGTTCTCTCCGACAATGAGGATGTCACGGTCGGCGTCGCGGTCGCGGAACAGTTCGGCGAGCAGCTTCACCCCGCCGGCGTTCGACGGGCGGCCGACCGCGGCCAGCCCCGCGGCGGTCAGTGCGGCGACATCGGTCGGCCCCTCGACCACGAACACCGGGCCGGGGCGGTCGCGCCAGCCCTTCGGCAGCGTCAGCCCGCGCTTGCTGCCGGCCATCGCCTTCTTACTCCCGTCCTTGAACCGCCGGTTCAGCCCGACGACGTTACCGGCCGCGTCCACTTCCGCGAACGTGAAGCACGGGCCGCCCGAATCGTTCGAGTTGAAGCCGAGCAGCGGGAACACGTCGAGGGCGTCGGCGGGTAGCCCCAGCTTCGCGGCCAGATTCTTCCGGCGGCCGGCGTCGAGGTTCGCGGCGAACTCCGCGGCCCGCGCCGGCCAGTCCGTCGGCGCGCTGGTCGGTTTCTTCGTTGGGGTCGGCGCGCCCTCGACGGGATCGGCTAACTTGTGAAGCCAGCCGGCTTCACCGCAGCGCTTCCCGCTCTCGACGCGGGTGCAGATGGCGGCGGAACCGTCCGCGGCGACAAGGCACCAATCGGGTTTCTTGCAGACGGGACACGGGTCCGATGCGCTCACGGGGCGCATCTTCTCCCGCGCGCCGGGGTCGGTGGTCGGCACGGTCGTACTCCGGGTGCGGGGTTAAACGGCGAACGGGTCGGCCGGGTCTTCAACCGCGGGGCCGGGTTCGGCAAGTTCGGGGTGTTCGATCAGCCAGCGTTCCGCGGCGGCGCGGTCGCGGATCGCCCACACGTCGAGGTTGCGGGCGTGCGCTTGCGGTCGGCGGGAGCGCTGCCGGCCCGTCGAGACGATCAGCCCGTCGTCGGAGGACAGCGCCCGCACCGCGGCCCCGACTACCCGCGGGTCGATGCCGGCGGGGATGGGAACCAGCGGACGCACCGCGTCGGACGTGTCCGGCCCGTTGTCGAGCAGGTGGCGGAGGTAGGCGCGCTGGATGCGACGGACCAGGGCGGCGCGGTGGGCGCGGACGGTGTACAGCGCGGCGTTGCGCAGCGCCTCCCCGCTCGCCGCGGGATGCGGTAGAATGCTCACGGGTGATTCCCTTTGAGTGACAGCCCACTGTCACCGCGTCGGGTCGGCCTTCACGGGGCCGACCCGATGGCGTTAGCGGGCGGGTGTTGGTGTCGGGTTCGGGGTGTGTGCCCGGCCCGCGGCGCGTGCCGACAGCCAGGCGGACAGCGTGGGAACGTGGTACAGCACACGACGGCCGATCTTCGCGCGGCCGACCGGTTCGCCCGCGTCGGCCAGCCGGCCCAACGTCTTCGCGCTGAGTCCGGTGAGCCGCGCCGCTTCGCGCTGGTCGATGGCGAGCGCGTCGGTATCGACCGGGGCCGGTGGGAGAAGTAGCTCACGCACGGGACACCTCCCGCCGGTCGGCCGGCGCGGGCAGGTGGTTGGCTGTGGTGACGGGCAGGCGCAAGCGCTCCGCCAACTCCAGCAGGATGCGGAGCCGTTCGGCGAGCGTCAGTGTTTCGGTGAGTCGTTCCCGGAGAACTTCCGGGGATGGGATGACCGCCAGTGGGTCGTAAGGTCGGCGAGCCATGATTCCTCCTGTCGCGGTGGGACAGGGGCATCATCGCAAGCGAGGGGCGCACGTTTCTCGCACGCAGAGCGCACTTCCGCGTACTACTTTCGTGCGCTCGATTTGAGGGCTTCGGCTACGGCGTCGTTGTCGTCTCTGTGCAGTTTCCAGCCGTGCTTCTTCAACTTCCGATTCAGTCGCCCACAAGCGGCGTTCCAAGCGCCATCATACGGGACCGGCCACTCGCAGTTAGAAGCTAGATCAGCGAGCGGCGTCCGTCCGTCTCGCTTGCACAGTTCCTCGACGATGCTTTTCTCATTCATCTTCAGCCCAAGTTTGTTCGCCGCAGCCAGCAGCCCGGCGAACGGGCCGGCGTGTGGTTTCGGCGGGGTGAGATCGGGCCG
>JAYUBA010000121.1:0-2605 GCA_043741075.1 Frigoriglobus sp. | reverse complement strand
TCCAGTCCGATCACCGCACCATAGGGGTGGGGCTGGTCGAAGAGAACCTCCTGCGTCTGGAGCGATGCGATTTCGGCCATCCCAAAACCGCAGTTAAGGCCGAGCGACAGGAGCAACCGCTCGAAAGGCAGGGCGTACTTCCACAGGGTCGCCAGTTCGTTCACCGTGAACGTTTGAACGGCAATCGCGGTGAGCTTCGCTCGCTCGTCCTGGGTACGCGAGATGCGGACCGGCACCACGTCATAGTCGGAGGGCCGCGTCCAAGTCCACGTCTTGCTCTTGTTCAGCCACCGAAGAAAAGCTCGGAACTCCTTGATGACGTTCTTCGCCCAGGCAACGGAGATTGGCTCCACAGTCTTCTTGCTCGCGGGGCGAGTCACGACACGCTCAACGACGGCTTCGATTTCGTTCGTGCCCAGCTTACCGAGAGGCGAGATCTCGCTGTGTTCGATCAGGAACTCGGTCATTCGGACTTTCGCACCGCCCCACTGCGTCGGGTACTTCTGTTGGATATTGGTAATGTAGTCGCGCATCGCGAGGTGGAGCGTTTGCGAAAGGTCGAGCGGTGGCACGACGCCAACCCTCGGCTCTCCGATTTTGCGAGAGGGAGGTTCCCCTGGAAAGAATCCTTCCTTGATGACCCACCGCCACCAGCAAATCGCGTCTCTCGCTGCCGGAGTCGGGGTTCCAGAGGCGATTGCGTGAGCAACGTCAATCGACTCGTTGCCCCAGTACGGCTTCCACCGCTCGGCCGCCTCGCCCTTTCCGCGTGTCACTTCGCTGACATACGCCCAAAACTGCTCCAACTGCCGCGCACGAATCATCGCAGTCACCTCCTCCCGACTGAGGTAGAACTTGGGTTGCTTTCGGTTTCTCTGCTCATCCTCAGTAAATCCGATGTTCTTGCAGAAACGGCCATCAGCGAGTTTGGTCAGCTTCATATCCCGATCCCTTCAAGAATGTTCGGGGGCCGCAGGCATTTTAGGCGGCGAGGGAAGCGATTCTGGTTGGGAATCAGACCAAATCAGACCGGCGGGATCAGATCAGACCAAGTAGAGCATCAAAGTGAGGCGACGAATCCGTAGAAATGGCAAGGGGTTGCGACGAATCGCAACCCCTTGTTGATGTGGAGGCGCGGGGAATCGAACCCCGGTCCCGAAGCACTTCCGTGAAGGCATCTACGTGTGTAGCCCGACTATTCCCGCGAGACGCCCCTTGCGAGGCTCACGCGCGTTTGTTGGACCGGGTTCCGACGGGCGGGACCCCGGGACGACTATCGGCCAGGTTTTTTTAGCAGGAACGGCCGCCGAGTCGGTTTGGGTGGTGTCCCCGCCCCTCGAGTTCCCGCGAGCCTGACTTGTGTCCGAACCGGCACCTCTCAGGCGGAGAGGCCGGAACGGCTCGCGGGTCTTACGCCGCGAGGGAGTACTGCGGTTCAGCAGTTAAATTTTGATCAGCTTTTTACGTGGCCCACTGATCAACCACGACACGCCACCTAACACTTCCGATACCCGGTCGATACCAGATCGCCCCCGGTTTCAAACACCCACCTTTCGATGGGCATGGGGTAGTATACGATTCACCCCGGCGGAATAATAGTGCGCTTCCCGCGCCGGCCTCTCCCCAGGAGCTTCCATGTTCTGTTCGGCACTGCTCGCCGCGCTCGTCGCGGCCGACCCCGCGCCACACACCTTTCCCCTGTGGTCCGGCAAGGTGCCGCACGCGGTCGGCGACTCCGCCGCCGATAAGCCGGAGTTGACCGCGTACCGGCCGGAGAAGCCCAACGGCACCGCCGTCGTCGTGTGCCCCGGCGGCGGCTACGGCGGGCTGGCGATGGACCACGAGGGGAAGCAGGTCGGCGAGTTCTTCGCCAAGATCGGCGTGACCGCGTTCGTGCTCAAGTACCGCACCGCGAACAAGGACCGGCCGGGGCCGCTCGGCGCGGCGCCGCTCCTCGACGCCCAGCGCGCCATCCGCCTCGTGCGCGCGAAGGCCAAGGACTACGACATCGACCCGAAGCGCGTCGGGATCATGGGCTTCTCTGCCGGCGGGCACCTCGCCAGCACCGCGGCCACGCACTTCAACACCGGCGGGCTGAAGGACGACGACGTGGAGAAGGAGAGCTGCCGCCCGGACTTCGCGATCCTCGCCTACCCGGTCATCACGCTGGAAGCGGGCGTCACGCACGGCGGCACGCGCAAGAACCTCCTCGGCGACAAGCCCGACGACAAGATGGTCGATCTGTACTCGAACGAGAAGCAGGTGACGAAGGACACGCCGCCGACGTTCCTGTTCCACACGAGCGCCGACACGGCCGTGGTGCCGGAGAACGCGGTGCGATTCTACTTGGCGTGCAAGAAGGCCGACGTGCCGGTGGAGATGCACATCTACGAGAAGGGGCGGCACGGGGTCGGCCTGGGCCGCGATCCGAAGTGGACCGGGGGCGAGAAGTCCGTCGCGATGTGGCCCGACCGGCTGACCGACTGGATGACGGCGCGCCAACTTCTGGGTAAGGCCGAGAAGTGACACAGGGCGGGTGGCTCCAGTTCACCCCGTCGCTGACGCTCCGGGTTCGCCGGGCGTGCTGGCGAACCCGGAGCGTCAG
>JAYUBA010000120.1:0-2607 GCA_043741075.1 Frigoriglobus sp. | reverse complement strand
CGGCCGCGAAGCGTGCGACTTCACGTAGCCGAGGAACTCCTCGATTTGTTTGAGGTCGAGGAACAGACTGTCCCAGAGCCGCTTCGTCTCGTGGGCGGCCAACCCGCCCCGCCCGACACGCCGCTCGATGTCTTCCCAGGTCATGAACGGCCGCTTGTCCTCACCCTTCGGGAAGCGGAGGCCGCGGTTCGGGAACCGGCCGGTGAGGAGGCCCGTCTGCTCGGCCCAGTTGAAGCAGGCCCGCAGCGACGCGAGTTCTTTCCGCAGCGTCACCGCACTCAGCGGCACCGACGACTTGCCCTTCCGGCGGACCCGCGTGTTGAGATAGTCCTGGAGTTGGCTCGCGGTGAGTTCCTGGAGCGCGAAGTTGTCGCCGAACTTGCGGCGGAAGTGGTTCAGGTGCATGCGGAGGGTTTCGAGCGAGTTGGCTTCGACCGACCCGTTGCCGAGGGCGGCCAGGTACCGGTCGCTGACCACCCGGAGCGTTTTGACTTCGACGACGGCCGCCTTCGGGGAAGCCGCCAGCTTGCCGTCGGACAGCAGGAACGTCACGATGTCGGCGGCTGGCGGCAACTCCAGCCGGCCGCGTTCGAGCAGGGCGACGGTCTCCTCGAACCGGAGGCGGATGGCCTCGGCGGCTTTGGCGTCGCCGGTCGAGAGGGACCGGCGCTTCCGCTTGCCGTCCCAGCGGAAGCAGAGGTGGAAGTGGCCGGAGGTCGGGTGTCGTTCGAGCCAGGCCATGACGGACTCCGTGGGGACGTCTGAAGTCTCGCCGACGGGTGCGTCCGCGCCCACCGGCGTAACTCCAACGCACCCTCACGATTGCCCTCCATCTGCCCTCCCGAAAGCGGCGGGCACGAGCGACGGAGAACGGTCGATTCGCCGTAACCGATTCCCTGGTATACTGCTCGGACCAGAGGGCGGTTCCGCGACCTGCCGAAATGAACCAGTCGCTGCAGCCGACGACGGGGGCCGGTAGGTTTCGCGTGCGTTGAAGCTCAGTTGCCCCCGCCGCGGCTGAGCTGGGTCGTTCGGCGGCAGCAGCACCAGAGAGCGCGGCCAGCGCTGGACGCGCGGCGGAGCGAGGGTCGGTGTTCATCGGGCGGGTCGTCGGTGGGTGGCAGACATGGCCGAACCAGGCGCTGCAGCCGACGACGGGGGCGGGAAGGTTTCACAGGGTTTGAAGCTCAGTTGCCCCCGCCGCGGCTGAGCTGGGTCGTTCGGCGAGGCAGCACCCGAGTTGGACCGCGCGGCCGGCGCTTGACGTGCGGCTTGCGCGGAGCGATGATCGTGCTCCATCGTGCGGGTCGATGGCCGTGGCGGCGATGGCCGAACCAGGCGCTGCAGCCGACGACGGGGGCCATGTTGGTTTCTGGGGTTCGTAGCTCTTGCAGCCCCCGCCGCTGCTGAGCTTTATCGTTCGGCGGCGGAGACGTAGCGATGGCGGAAGCCCCCGCGGACGACGGCTGGCCGACGCACTACGTCACCCTCGACGACCGGCGGCTGCCCCGCATCGCCTACGGGGACGAGCCGGACGACTGGGGGGCCGACCGCCACCCGTGCCGGGACTGCGGGGTGGTCAAGGGGGAGTACCACGTCAGCCCGATCTGCGAGGTCGAGCGGTGCCCGAGCTGCGGTGGGCAGGTGGCCTCCTGCTTCTGCGAGTTCGTTGGGGACGAGGGCGAGTCGGAGGATTGAGTGTGGTCGTTCGGCTCGGGAGGCGCGCCGATGGCGGAGGGTGCTGGCGAGTGGGCATCTCGAATGCGCGGGTACACCGCCGCGTGCCGGGCGTCCACGCCGTTGCCCGGCCGCGACGCCCTCACTCCCGCTCAGGAGTGGCAGTACCGCATCGTCAGCGATTCCATCCGAGCCGGGATGCGGGAGTACAGCCCGCGGTACTTCCGGGAGCAGGCGGTCGTGCATCGGCGGTGGGGCTACAACAACCCGGTCATCGTGTTCACGTCCAGCGTGGCTGGGATGGTCGCCGCGACGGAAATCATCGGCACGGGTCACGAGCAGGCCGTCTTCCTGCTCGACAGCGAGTACGATGCGTCGCCGTGCGGCGAGGAGGATGTCGGAGAGGGCTTCTACCGCCACTTCTGGTCAACCGTCGGCACGGAGGCGGAGTTCGACCCGGAGTACCTCGCCCGGGTGAGGGCAGAACACCCGATCCCCGATGGGTGCAGCTACTGGCGGCACTCCGAGGGGGACTACTCTGGTTCGCGGTCGAGTCGTTGCACAACGCAGCTCTGGTGCTGGGACGGCGGGAAGCCGACGATAATCGAGGGGTCGCGGCAGCGGCTAGTGTCATAGCGTTGGCCCGGCTGGTCCCGCCCAACAAAGGCACGCCGAACCAGGCGCTGCAGCCGACGGCCCCCAAAGCGGGGCCGCGGCTGAGCTGGGGCGTTCGGCGGGCAGAGCGAAGCAAGAGCGCGCGGCCAGCGATTGACGCGCGGTCCAGGTGGAGCGATGATCGTGCTCCATCGTGCGGGTCGCCGGTGGGTGGCCGCGATGGCCGAACCAGGCGCTGCAGCCGACGACGGGGGCACGCAGGTTCCGCGCGGGTCGTAGTTCACTCGGCCCCCGCCGCGGCTGAGCTGGGTCGTT
>JAYUBA010000119.1:0-8632 GCA_043741075.1 Frigoriglobus sp. | reverse complement strand
CTACGACGCGGCCGACACCAAGGCGACGTTCACCCTGCCGGACGGCACTGTCGGGGCGATCTCCTACGCGGTCCCGTGGGATCAGGTCGATCCAACGCAGGCGAGCCAGTCGCTCACGCCGACCGCGTTCAACCTGAACATCGCCGGGCAGAACATCGCCGGGCAGAACATCGCCGTCGGTTCGGCCAGTTACACCACCGCCCCGACGCTCCAGTTCGCGTACGGCGAGTTGACGGGAGTGAACTTCGCCGTGGACACCTCGGTGGCGCCGGGCTTCGCGTTCTCTTCGATCTCGATGACCGGATTGAACGTCACGGCCGTCGTCACAGGCACCGGACAGCAGATCCTTGCTCCAGTCGATGTGAAAGTGACGATGCTTTCCTTCGACTTCAATCAGATCCAGCCGGCCGCATACGATTACTCGCTGACTGTCACCGTCTCCTATGCGGACGGAACGAACAAGTCTGTCACCTTCACTGTGGAGACAGGGACGACAGGTGGAGGGCTGCGCGACATGATGGTAACGGCTCTGAAAAGCGTGGGAGTGGATGCCAAAGCAGTGGATGGTAACCGGATGATCGTCGAGGGCACGGCGGACAAAAACGTCTCATTCGTTAAGTTCGAGGCTCCCAAGCAAGCCGTTACAGCGGCCAAACCAAGCATCGTGGACCTAAAGTTAGCTGGACGGCTCTCCATCGCCGACCTCAGGCCCAACTGGGATGTGAAGGTGGTGAACCCATGACACACCTCTCCACCTTCGTACTCGTCGCCGCGATGCACGCGATACCGTGCGAGTACGTGATCGACTTCGGGGCCGAGGCCGCCCCGTTCGCCTACGAGATGCGGCTCACAGTCGAGGCCCGCGACGGCTCACGGAATAAAGACATGATATTCGATTTCACCGAGGACACGGACCCTGCGGCCAACCGGGACTTCGCCGCTTACGCGCTCAAGGTGCACAACTGGGCGACGCGGAAGGGCCCTGGCAACAGCGTCGTCGTGACCGGCCGGCTCGACGGGAAGAAGTCGCCCATCAAGTCGGTGACGATAACGTCCGAGAAGGTGATCCCGGTCACGGTCCGCTGGGTGCCGCTGGTGCCGGAGAAGAAGTAAATCGCGACACGTCTGACCGGCCGCGGGGTTGCTCCCGCGGCCGTTCGCGTTGGCCTCCTCGCACGCGGCGGGCTTGTGCGTCCCGCCCGCGGCGCTTACACTTCCCTTGGCCGCACCCGTAGCTCAACTGGATAGAGCATTCGCCTTCGGAGCGAAGGGTTACAGGTTCAACTCCTGTCGGGTGTACTTCCCTTCCAAAGACCCACGTCACCGCCCGGCGCGGCAAATCGCGTCGCCGGTTCGGGGCACGGCGCTAGAATAGCGGTCGCCGTCCCTCGAACACGCCCGGGTGTGCCGCGCCGATGCCGTCTCCCACCACCGTCCGCCACCCCAAGGGGCACCCCGAGCCGGAACCCGCCCGCGGGGCCGTCCCGTTCCTGTGGGCGTTCCTCGATTCCAGCGTCGGCGCGAAGGTCACCGTCGCGCTCACCGGGCTGGGGCTGGTCACGTTCACCACCTTCCACACGATCGGGAACCTGAAGGTGTTCAGCGGCCCGGACGCGATCAACGGCTACGCGTCCTTCCTCAAGCACGACCTCGGGGCACTCATCTGGATCGCCCGCGCCGGGCTGCTCGGCATTTTCGCGTTGCACCTCGCGCTGGCAATTCGGTTATCACTCCGGTCGAGGGCGGCGCGGCCGGTGCCGTACGCGCACCCCGGCCGCGTGCAGGCGACCGCCGCGAGCCGCACGATGATCTGGAGCGGGGCCGCCGTCGGGCTGTTCGTGCTGTTCCACCTCGCCCACTTCACGTTCGCGTGGGTCCACGGCGCCGAGGTCGCGCCGGGCAAGGTGGTGAACTACCTGGAACTGCGGGACGCGAAGGGCCGGCACGACGTGTACAGCATGATCGTGGCCGGGTTCACGACCCCGTGGCTCGCGGTGCTGTACATTGCCGCCCAGGTGGTGCTGTTCCTGCACCTGCTGCATGGCGTTCAGAGCGCGTTCCAAACGCTCGGCCTGAAGAACAGCCGTTTCGCCCCGGCGATCCGCGTACTCGGCTTCGCGGTCGCGGCGGCGATTCTGGTGGGCAACGTCGGTATCGTGATCGGCGTCTGGGCCGGCCTCGCCCCGCCGCTGTATAGGACAGTGTGAAATGCGAGAACCAAGAACAGCCGCACGATGAACGCAGACAAAAGACACGATAAAGACCGAAGATTGTTCACCACAGAGACACAGAGCGGACATAAGCAGAGAGTCTTCTTCAAAACAATTCCTCTCTTCGGTTTTCTCTGTGCCTCTGTGGTTAGTCTGTCTTCTGTTCTTGTCGTGTCTTTATCTGCGTTCATCGTGCGGCTAATTGTCCGCTTCCGACGCGAGTGAATCATGCAACTTGACGCGCGAGTTCCGGGCGGACCGACGGCCGAGAAGTGGTCGCGGTTCAAGAAGGACCAGCGGCTCATCAACCCGACCAACAAGTCGAAGTACACCGTCATCGTGGTCGGCAGCGGGCTGGCCGGCGGCAGCGCAGCGGCCTCGCTCGCCGAACTCGGCTACAAGGTGTCGTGCTTCTGCTTCCAGGACTCGCCGCGGCGCGCGCACAGCATCGCGGCGCAGGGCGGCATCAACGCCGCCAAGAACTACCGCAACGACGGCGACAGCGTCCACCGCCTCTTCTACGACACCGTGAAGGGCGGCGACTTCCGCTCCCGCGAAGCCAACGTCCACCGCCTCGCCGAAGTGAGCGTGAACATCATCGACCAGTGCGTGGCGCAGGGCGTGCCGTTCGCCCGCGAGTACGGCGGCCTGCTCGACACCCGGAGCTTCGGCGGCGCGCAACTCCAGCGCACCTTCTACTGCCGCGGCCAGACCGGGCAGCAACTCCTCCTCGGCGCGTACCAGGCGCTCAGCCGGCAGATCGCGCTCGGCGGCGTGCAGATGTACCCGCGGTGCGAGATGCTCGACCTCGTCGTCATCGACGGCAAGGCCCGCGGCATCGTCACCCGGCACCTCGAAACGGGCACGATCGAGTCGCACACGGCCGACGCGGTGGTGCTCGCCACCGGCGGCTACAGCAACGTCTTCTTCCTTTCGACGAACGCGATCGGGTGCAACGTCTCCGCGACGTACCGCGCGTACAAGCGCGGGGCCGCGTTCGCCAACCCGTGTTACACGCAGATCCACCCGACGTGCATCCCGGTCGCCGGCGACCACCAGTCGAAGCTCACGCTGATGAGCGAGAGCCTGCGCAACGACGGCCGGGTGTGGGTGCCGAAGAGCGCGGGCGACGCGGGCAAAAGCCCGAGTGAAATCCCCGAAGGGGCGCGCGACTACTACCTGGAGCGCAAGTACCCGACCTACGGCAACCTCGCCCCGCGCGACATCGCCAGCCGCGCCGCGAAGGAGGCGTGCGACGACGGCCGCGGGGTCGGGCCGGGGGGACGCGGCGTGTACCTCGACTTCGGCGCGGCCATCGCCAAGCAGGGCAAGGACAAGATCGAGGCGAAGTACGGTAACCTGTTCGAGATGTACGAGCGCATCACCGCCGAGAGCGGGTACGAGCGGCCGATGCGCATCTATCCGGCCGTTCACTACACGATGGGTGGATTATGGGTGAACTATGAACTGATGTCAAATATTCCGGGGCTGTTCGTGATTGGCGAGGCGAACTTCTCCGACCACGGGGCGAACCGGCTCGGCGCGAGCGCGCTCATGCAGGGGCTGGCCGACGGCTACTTCGTGCTGCCGTACACGCTGACGCACTGGCTGGCAGGCGAGAAGCCGGGCGTCACCCCGCTCGACCACGCGGAGTTCAAGCGGACCGAGGCGGAGGCGACGGAGAAGATCAAGAAACTGCTCGCGGTGAAGGGGAAGAAGACGGCGACCGAGTTCCACCGCGAACTCGGCCACGTGATGTGGGAGAAGGTGGGCATGGCCCGCACGAAGGCAAGCCTGGAAGCGGCCATCGCGCGCATCAAGGAGTTGCGGGCGGAGTTCTGGTCGAACGTGACGGTGCCGGGGACGGACGCGGACCTGAACACCGCGCTGGAGCGTGCGAACCGCGTGTCCGACTTCCTGGAGTTCGGCGAACTGCTGGCCCGCGACGCGCTGGTGCGCGAAGAAAGCTGCGGCGGGCACTTTCGGGTGGAGCACCAGACGCCGGAGGGCGAGGCGAAGCGGAACGACGCGAGCTTCTGCCACGTAGCGGCGTGGGAGTACGCCGGCCCGGCCCGGACGCCGATCCGCAACGAGGAACCGCTCACCTTCGAGACGGTGAAGCTCGTCGAGCGGAGCTACAAGTGAGGAAGGACAACGGCGCGAAACCTGAACTTTGCGCTTGTGGTCGATCTGGTGGCAGGATACTTCTATGGGAGAGACGTTCGTTGGGGAGACGAACCGTGATCGCCACCCTTCCAAATCCCGCCCGACTCTTCGCCGTCCTCCCTGACTGGCGTATGCTGGCCTGTCTGCCGGAGCACCTCCTCGGCCGGTACGACGTTGCACTGGTGAACTTGGCGTGCGCGGTCGGACTGGCCGGCTGGGAGAAGATCGACGCCGAACTCTGCCTGCGCAAGCTCGACGAATGGGCTGAGAAGGTGCGGGAGTTCACCGACAGGTGTCTGCACGACTTTCACCGACGACCCGCAGAGTACAACTACTCGGAGGCGTATTTCCGCATTTTGGCGATGATCACGCACCTCCAGCGGGATCTCAGCGTGGAGTACAACCCGGAGAAGCGCGACCCGGACGTTCCATTCGAGTTGGAAGACACCTTCATCCACGGCATCATGCAAGGCGACGGCGGCACCTGCGCCTCGATGCCGGTCGTGTATGCGGCGGTGGGCCGTCGCCTCGGCTATCCCATCAAGCTCGTGTCCGTTTGGGCGGACGAGACAGCCGGGCACGGGTTCGCGCGGTGGGAGGATGGGACAGAGCGGTTCAACATCGAAGCAACCAACACCGGACTGAACACCCCACCGGACGAGTACTACCGCACCGGTCGCTACAAGATGACGCTGGAGATCCAGCGATTGGGCGGCTATCTCCAGTCGAAGACGCCACGGCAGGAATTGTCCCACTTCCTCGCGGAGCGCGCGATCCGGTGGGAGGAGGCGGGCGACCACCGGGAGGCGATCGGCACCTGGGCTTGGGCGCTGTCGCTGCACCCGGAACACGTGATCCTGGAGGACACGCTGAAGGCGAAGATGAACGCGATGATCCGCGCCAACCGGGCGCGGAAGCCGGCCCAATTCCCGGCAAACATGCTTATCAAGCCGCCGCCGGTGCGCATATGGCCGGACACGCTTCCGCTCCACCACGAGCGGGAGATTCTCGGCATGTTCGCGGAGGAGAACTTGCTTCGCAACCCGGATCTCACTCCGGTGTGGGAGCAGATGCGCCGGGGTCAGTGGAACCAACCCTTCCCGAACACAGCCCTGGTGGACTGCTTCGCGGACGGCACCTGCAACATCGGCCTGCACCACTCGTAGCGCGGCCACTCACCGGAGACACCCATGTTCGACACGACAGTCGGTCGCTGGCTTCAGGAAGACCCGAAGGGGTTCGACGCCCAAGACCCCAACCTGTACCGGTACGTCAAGAACAGCTCGACGAACGCCACTGATCCGAGCGGCTTGCAGGAGACACCCGCCGAGATCGAAAAGAAATTTGAAGAACAACCGCTGTTCGGGATCAAGTCGGGCATCGAGCAGGGAACGTTCAAGCAAGACAAGGCGTATCTGAAGACGTTCGATACGAAGACCCCGCGCGGCGATGCGCTGAAGATCGTCGTCGATAAGGGGTATGTCGGCTTCACAAGTGTTAAGATCGTTAAGAAGGACGTGGAAGGCACAACGAAACGCTTCGGCGCTTACGTCAAGATTGACTTCACGGTCGATACAGACCGCTACGACGAGATCCGGATCATCCAGATACTCCGATACACCACCATCCCGCCCAAGGGGAAGGACAAAGTGAGCGCCGACCCCATCAACGAACTCCGCCGAAACAAGTGTGACTGGGACAACAAGGACGCCGTGTCGCCGGGGTGGTGGGTCGATTCGGGGCAAAATGCCGAGACGTTCTACGTCACCGGCACTGACACATCAGGTATCTACACTTCTAAGAAGCAG
The DNA here is from genome assembly GCA_043741075.1 of Frigoriglobus sp. GTDB lineage: Bacteria > Planctomycetota > Planctomycetia > Gemmatales > Gemmataceae > Gemmata. Next base: position 2,448 of record JAYUBA010000119.1, on the reverse strand, counting down.
GCCATCGTCTGGGACTTCCCCTCGTTCAGTGTGGAGGGGTACGGCCGTGCGACGAACATCGGCGCGGAGTTCTACACCGTCGTGATCGGCTGGACCAAAGGCAAGACGCCGGAGTACCTCGGCGGCGTGAAGTGGGGGTTCTTCATCGACGATAAGCAAGTGGTGAAGTTCGACCCCGCGGTGCCGGAATTGCTGAAGGGTGCCCCGAAGGAGCTCGGCGATGCACTCGCCAAGTGGAACAAATTCTTTGCGGGGCGGCGTATGATGGCCCTCGACGACTTCTTCAAGGCCCCCGGCGTGAACGACTACATGGGCATCAACAAGATCGAAGGCGTTGATATCCCCAAACTTGAGCCCACCCTGAAGAAGTAGTGATCGGAGAACAAGTGATGTTCGCTTTCGCAGTCGCGCAGATGATCGTATCCGTCGGCCTGTCGTCTCCCGCGAGTTACAGTCAACCGACGCTACTCGTGGGGAAATGCTGGGAGCTTCTCATGGACTTGGTTTACGAAGTTACGCTGCTCGATAAGGTCACCGCTGCTCTCAAGAAGGGGACGGCCCCGGAGAAGTTCGAGGCCGCGACCGAGTTTCCTGCTGTCGTCAACACGACCACCCCGACCGGGCGGGGTGGTCTCTTGGTTCTGCTGCGTGATCTTGATATCGCGATGGAGGAAGGACAGCCTGCCCCAAAACTACAGAAGATGCAGCACGTGATCATCTGGCAGACCTCATTCCAGACGAGTACACCGCGCTACGTCGGCGTCTACTGGGACGCCGCCAACGGCTCTCATGTGTTCCGCGGCACCGGGTTCCTGCGATAGCACCCGACTACCATCGACAGCATCATCGTTCCGACGAGAGCATTCACGAAAAGTCACCTACAACCGCCCGCTGACCGGTTCCACCGCGAAGGTGAACGCGTCGCACGACACCACCCCCGGTAGCGGCAGGATCGCGCGGTCGGTGCAGGCGCGGTCGTCGATCGTGAACCGCATCTCCGGCACGCGCACGCACAGCCCGTCCTTCGACCGGTAGATCAGCACCGGGGCTTCCAGGTTCGGTAGCTCGATGTGGACGTCCGGCCCCGGCCCGAGGATCAGTTCGTTGCCCATCAAGAGGACGCCGTCCACCGCGACCGGCAGGCGGTGCCCGCTCGTCAGCTCCAGCCGCACCGACGAACTCACCGCCACCGGCTTGTGGAACAGGAACTGACAGCTCGAACCCAGCGTCACGCGGTCGCCGGCGGACAGCACCGCGCGCTTCGTTTCACTTCCGTTCACGCGGACCGAGCGGCCCGACTCGATCACGTAGCCCTCGCCGTCGCGGGTCACCTCGGCGTGCGTCCGCGACACGTCCGCGAACAGCGGCACGTCCACCGGGCCGTCGGCCGTCGCTTGGCCGAACGTGACGCGACTCGACAGGCACACGAGGTAGCCGCCGACGCCGTCCACCCACAGCAGGAACCGCTTGGGCAGGGCCGACCCGGCGGTTGACGAAAGCATCGCGTGCGACCCGCCGTCGAGGGGTGAGTTGCGGCCGACGGGGCGCGCCTGCGGAAGCCCCGACGGGCGCGCGGACGCCCAGCGGGTGCTCCGGTCGGCGCTCGCCTCGGCGGCGCTGCCGTCCAGCGGCGCGAAGTCGGCCGTTTCTGGCGCCGCGACCACCCACGCCTTGCCGCGAATCGCCTTCGCCTCGCGGTGGTCCGGCGCGACGGCCAGCACCTCCGCGGCGACGGACACCGCCTCCCGCCACCGCTTCGCCTCGGCCGCGTCGTACAGGCGCGCGACCGCCTCGGAGAACCGCGCGTGCCGGTCTCCCACTTCCGCCCGGCAGCGGTCCAGGCCGGTGATCGGGGGCGGCAACTTGGGCGCGACGCGGTCGAGTTCGGCGGCGGCACGGAGGAACTCGCCGCGGTCGGCGAGTTCGGTCGCGTGAACCCAGTCCTGCGCGGCGGCTTCGAGTCGGCCCAGGTCCGGGTGGCGGACCCCGCGGTCGCGGCTCCGGGCGATCTGGTCGATGGCGTCGATGGGGCGGCCGGATTCGAGCATCGCGCGGGCCTGCACGAGGGCGAGACGCGCGAGCGCCTGGCGCAGGTCCGCGACGGCCTTCTCGCCGGTGTTGAGCGCCTCGGCGGCGATCAGGTCGCGCCACGCCGCGTCCGGGTTGTGCTGGTCGAGCGCCTGGCGCGCGCGGGCGGTGTACGCCTTGACCACCTCGCGGGCCATCTTGTACGCGCGCCGGTGCCCCTCGGCGAGGAGCGGTTCGAGTTGCCGGTGCGCCTCGTCCGGGCGCCCGGCGGACACCGCCTGCTGGGCCTGACGCAGCGCCAACCACGGGGACGCGGGCATGGGTAGAAGTGAGCGGGTGAGGGAACAAGTATGAGTAGTGTACCAGAACGGCGCGGGCGGGCGACGGTCTTGTCTTTGCCCTCTCCCCTTGCGGGAGAGG
>JAYUBA010000118.1:0-2610 GCA_043741075.1 Frigoriglobus sp. | reverse complement strand
GGCACCCGTGAGGGTGCCGGTAGCCCGAGAACACCGGCACTCTTACGAGTGCCGCTCGCCTGAAAACACTGCAATGCCAAAATCTACAGGCACACCCTCCCGAAATCGCCCCGCCCGGCTCGGGGCGTCGGTCCGGCGTCCCGCCCGCGGCCAGAACAGATCGTACATGTGTTCGCCGCCGTGAGCCGGGTTCCCGACCAACGTGCGGCCACGCACGTCGATGGTGAAATCCAGGTGTCCGAGCGGAATCGGCCCGATCAGCACCGGCACCGCGTCCGCCTTCGCCCAATAGCTACTCCTTGCCCCGGTCCCGCAGCTTCGCGCCCCGGCTACCTACGAAGATTACCCATCCTACTCATCTGGCACGTTCGTTCTGACCTTCCGGTAAATTCCGCGTGCCCGATTGCCGATCATGCTGCGGTTCCTATACTTCGTGCGCTGCCGCACGGTCGGCAGAACCTCTCCTCATCGCCCGAAGCCTCCTGAACTGGGGACGCGTGCGCGGTGAGACCCACCGCACCGGGTGGGCTAACGGACCGAAAGGGTCGAGTTATGGTCAGTCGTTTCGCGTTCTCCGAACTGGATTTCATCGAGGAACTGCGCCTCCGGCGCTGGGCGCGTGAAAATTACGTGCTCTCCGATGAGCGCGACACCGCCTGGCATCCGATCATTCTGGAAGAGATGCGCCGCAAGGACGGGGAAGTGAGCGAGGCCGTGCTGGTCGGCTGACTCGCTCCGCCCGCAGTGTGAGTGTGAGTGACAGTGTGAGGAACGGCAGGAGACAGGCGCGCCGCGGTCTTCTGCCGTTCCCCACATCCGCACTCGCGCTGTTCAACAGGAGGTTGAACGATATGGGCTTTTTCACGGGACGCGCCTCATTCCTTCGTTTCAAGGTGAACGGCCCCGCGCCGCGCCTGTTCGACGACGAACACATCGACCGGCTCCGGGACCGCGAGGCCGGGCGCCAGCGGATCGCCGCCGCCGACGGCGTCGAGACCGGCTGGACCGCGGGCGACCACGTCCTCGACACCGACTTCCACCTCGCCAAGAACATCATCAACGACTGCCTCACCTTCGACTTACGCGTGGACACGGACAAGCTCCCCAACGACCTGCTCCGCGCGTACATCTCGGTGGAACTGAAGGCGCTGTCGAAGGACAACCCCAGCGGGTTCGCCAGCGCCCGCCAGAAGCGCGAGGCCAAGGAGATCGCCCGCGACCGCCTCGAACAGGAGGCCAAGGACGGGCGGTACAAGAAGCGCAAGTGCATCCCGGTGCTCTGGGACAAGCTGACCAACGAGGTGCTGTTCGGGGCCACGTCGCTCACGCAGATCGACCGGCTGTGCAACCTGTTCGAGCAGACGTTCGGCGTCGGGCTGGACTGCGTGACCGCCGGCCGGCGGGCGTACCACCTCGCGGAAGTCGGTGCCCGCACGCGATCGGTGGACGACTCCGCGCCCAGCGCGTTCGTGCCCGGCGTCACCCCCGCGGACGTGGCCTGGATCGCCGACGAGAGCAGCCGCGACTTCATCGGGAACGAGTTCCTCCTCTGGCTCTGGTACTACACCGACGTCGAGTCCGACACCATCAAGCTGGCGGACGACTCGGAAGTCACCCTGATGCTGGCCCGCACGCTGACGCTGGAGTGCCCGCGCGGCCAGACCGGGCACGAGACGATTTCGAGCGAGGGGCCGTCGCGGCTGCCGGAGGCCCGCCGCGCGATCCAGAGCGGCAAGCTGCCGCGCAAGGTCGGGCTGACGCTCGTCCGCCACAGCGAGCAGTCCGAACTGACGCTGCACGCGGAGACGCTGGCCGTGAGCAGCGCGAAACTGCCGCCCCCGGACGAGGCCATCACCGACGCCCGCGGTAAGCTCGACGACCGGGCGGGCCAACTCCGCTCCCTGATCGAGACGCTCGACCTACTCTACGACGCGTTCGGCCAGCGACGGTTCGGGCCGGGCTGGGAGAAGGAACTGGCCGGGATGCAGAAGTGGCTCAAGCGCGAAGATCGCCGCGCGGCGTAACCCGGCGCGACGTTTGCACATCTCACACTCCGCACCGTCGCGGGCCTCTCCCGCGACGGTTCCACGTCTTCACCAAGCGGAGAGAAGTATGAGCATCAGCAAACTGATTTGCGCCCTGGGCCTGATGGCCGCCGCGTTCCTGGTCGCGGGCATGTACGCCCCGGCCGACGAGCGGAGGCCGGCCGCCGACGACAAGAAGGCGGCCCCGGCGGACGCGCACGCGGCGCACTTCATGGAGTGCGCCAAGGCGTGCGACGACTGCGCCCGCGTCTGTACCATGTGCGGGGCGCACTGCATGAAGCTGGTCGCGGAGGGCAAGAAGGACCACATGGAGACGGTGCGCACGTGTCAGGACTGCGCGAGCATCTGCGCGGCGGCCGGGTGCGTGACCGCCAAGCACGGCCCGTACTCCGACCTGATCTGCACGGCCTGCGCCGAAGCCTGTAAGCGGTGCGGCGACGCGTGCGAGAAGCACGCCGCCCACGACGAGATGATGAAGATGTGCATGGAAGAGTGCCGCAAGTGCGAGAAGGTGTGCCGCGAGATGCTCAAGCACATCACGAAGTAGACCATCGGAAACGGGAAC
>JAYUBA010000117.1:0-2612 GCA_043741075.1 Frigoriglobus sp. | reverse complement strand
GAACCGTCGGGCGGCGCGTCGGACGCGACCGGCGCGCCGACGTGCAGGCACGCGGGCAGCGGAACGACGAACAGCGCGACGAGCGCGACGAGCGGCCGGCGACCGGGCATCCGTGACCCTCAAGCCAGTCCCGCGCGGGGTGCCGCGGGGCCGGCTCCTATACCGACGGTGCGGCGCCGCGCCAAGAGGACAGTGTGGGCCGCTCGCGGGTGCCGCGGGGCGGTTCGACAAGTCCGGTTTGATCCTGCATTAGGTCAGAACGGGTTGAGGAACCGCAGGTCGTTCTGCCAGAACAGGCGGATGTCGTCGATCGCGTGCTTGAGCATCAGCATCCGCTGCGGACCCATCCCGAACGGAGTATACTGAGCGGGCACCCTTTCGGAGACCGCAATGGCGTTCGGCGACTTCAAATACCCCGACGTGTTCCAACAACTCGGCCTGACGTTCGACAACGCCGATAACCTGTTCACGACCGTCGCGCCGATGGCGGCTAGCACTCTGCTCCGACAGCAGTTACGAATTACCGCGCCGCTGGCGTCCACAATCAACACCGAGAAGGCGCGATCCGAGTGGCTGGTGGCGCCCGTGCTGGCCGACTTCTGGGCGCGCTACCACGGGCGCATCGGACTGTATTCGGGGGTGACGTTCGTCGCCGACGCCGCGGCCGGCCTGAACGGCTACTGCGACTACCTGGTCAGCCGCTCGCCGCAGCAGTTCGTGATCGCACCCCCGGTTCTGGTCGCGTTCGAGGCGAAGAACGAGAGCATTCCCGGCGGGTTGGGCCAGTGTATCGCGGGCATGGTGGGAGCGCAGCGATACAACCGCCGGCTCGGGATGCCGGAAGAACCGATCTACGGGTGTGTGACCACCGGCACCGCGTGGCGGTTCCTCCGGTTGGACGCGGCGACGGTCACGCTCGACCTGACCGAGTACGGCATCACCGAGGTCGATCAACTGCTCGGCATCCTCGCGTACATCGTCGGCCCACCACCGGCACCGGCCGCCGCGGCGTGAGCGCTCAGAACTGGTTGAGGAACCGCAGGTCGTTCTGCCAGAACAGGCGGATGTCGTCGATCGCGTGCTTGAGCATCAGCATCCGCTGCGGCCCCATCCCGAACGCGAACCCGGTCACCTTGTCCGGGTCGTACCCGCCGGCCCGCAACACGTTCGGGTGCACCATCCCCGCGCCCAGAATCTCCAGCCACCCGGTGCCCTTCGTGAGCCGGTCGCGGTTCGGGTCGTCCCGCGGCCAGTCGATGTCCACTTCGATCGACGGCTCCGTGAACGGGAAGTAACTGCTCCGAATCCGCACCTGCCGCTCCGGGCCGAACATCCGCCGCGCGAACGCGGTGATCGTCCCCTTCAGGTCCGCCATCGTCACGCCCTCGCCCACCACCAGCCCTTCCACCTGGTAGAACTGGATTTCGCTCCGCGTGCTGATCGCCTCGTTGCGGTAACACATGCCGGGCAGGATGACGCGGATCGGCTTGCCCGCCGCCTCGCGCATCACATGAATCTGACCGGGGCTGGTGTGCGTCCGCAACACGACGCCCGGCGTGGTGGTGAAGAACGTGTCCCACATGTCGCGCGCCGGGTGGTGCGCGGGCATGTTCAGGAACTCGAAGTTCATCTCGTCCGTCTCGACCTCGCGCGTGCGGTACACCTGGAAACCGAGGTCGGCGAAGATCGCGTAAATCTGCCGGAGGATTTGCGTCGCCGGGTGCAGTCGGCCGCGCGCCCGCGGGCGGCCGGGCAGCGTCACGTCCAGCGAGTTCGTTGTGAGACTGACTTGCAGCGCGCGGTCCTTTGCCGCCGCGAGCGCCGCGTCGTAAGCCGCCGAGAGCGCGCCCTTGACGCGATTGCCCTCCGCCCCGAACGCGGCCTTCTGGTCCTTCGGGGTCGTGCCCATCTTGCCGAACGCGGCCTTCCACAGCCCCTTCTCGCCGAGGAACTTACCGTACCACGCCCGGAGCGCGGCCTCGTCGATGCACGCCGGCAGTTCGCCCAGCCCCTGCGCTTCCAGCGCCTTCAACTCGTCGGTCGCCATTCGTCGCCCTTCCTCTTGGAACGCCTTCGTGTACTGCTGACAGGATATGGGTGGCGGGCGCCCGCGAAGCCGCAAGCGGCGAAACGAAGAACTACTTACCTTGACGCGGCGTGCCCGGCGCTGTGTGCTAGGTGTTGGGCCACCACTCACGGAGTCGAGCGATGGGGACGGAGAATTATTCGGCGCACCAGCAGAAGATCATCAAGCGGTACTACGAGAACATCGACCAGGTCGCGTGGCAGCGGTTGTCGGAACTGGTGGCCGACCTGTACCTCGCGGAGGGCAAGAAGCGCGAGAGGCTGTGGGTCTCGGCCGCCTCGTTCATGCAGAAAATGAAGGTGCCGCAGGCCCGCATCGACGCGATCGTCGAGAAGAAGGACATCGAGAAGCTCGCCCTGCTCGTGAAGGAACTGATGGGCAAGGATTGAGCGGCGTGGCGCGGAAAAGTCACCGTCTTCCTGTCTTATGTTCTGACCTCCCCCCTTGAGGGGGAGGTCGCCGCCGATGCTTCATCGGAGGCGGGTGGGGGGAACGTCTGAGGTGGCGGAGTCTGCACCCCCCACCC
>JAYUBA010000116.1:0-2612 GCA_043741075.1 Frigoriglobus sp. | reverse complement strand
CGTGCCGGCGGCAGGCCCGCGTCTTCGGCGACCCGCTCCGGTGGGCGGCGCGGCTGTCGTCGGTGCTCGCGATCCCATTGCTGTTCTTCCCCGCGGTCGGGTTCGCGTTCGTGTCGGCCGGTCTCGCGTTGTGGCTGGGCGCGCTGTGGCTCGCGTTCGTGCTGCTGTGGCGCGAGCGCGGCGCGTTCTCGCTGTTCCAGGGCGCGGTGACGCTCGCCGGGTTGCTCGTCGCGTTCGGGTGGATCGAACAGCAGTCGTGGTGGGGAACCACGACGCTGAGCGTCCGCGACCCGCGGGCGCTGCACGCGTTCGGCCTCGCCCTCGGCGCGCTCGCGATTGCGTGGGTGGTCGCCCGGCGTGCCCTCCGACGCGTTCCGCGGGCGCGTGAACTTTGGTGTGACGACCCGTTGTCACTCGACCGCTTGGCCCTGGGTGCGACGGTGGTCGGGTTCCTGCTGCTCGCGGTGATCGCGGTCGTGCCCGGCGCGCGGGCCGAACTCACGCCACTCGGCGCGGCGCGGCGCGCCGTACCGTTCGCGGAACTGGCGCACGCGTTCGGCCCGGCCGCGTGGTGGCTGTTCGCGCTGCTCGCGGGCGCGGTGCTGCTCTCGTGGCGGCTGTCGAAGCTCAACCGGGATACGGACCCGCACGCCTTCGGCTTCGCGCTGCTGCTCCTCGCCGCACCGGTCGTGTGGGCCGGGACGCACGCGGTGGATGTGGCGTCCGCGTCCGCGCTGCGATGGGGGCTGGCGCTCGCGTTCGTGACCGGCTCTAGCGCGGTGGCGCTGCGCGTGCCGATCCGGCGCGGCGCGGAAGCCGCTGGCTTCGCGGTGCAGCCGTCGCCGGGCCTTCGAGCGTGGCTGCTCGCGCTCTTCGCGGTCGCCGCGGGTGTGGTCGTTGTCATCTCCGCGCAGGTCGCCGAAATCGGGTTGAACCGCATGAAGCCGAGCGGCCCGGCGGAAGGGTCCGTCTTCGCGCTGATGGGACCGATGGCGTCGAACCTCATTCCGCTCGCGCTGGTCGTGTTCGGCCTCGCCGCGACCGCGGGCCGCGAGCGGTCGCCGGGTTACGCGCTCACCGGCGGGCTGGTGTTCGTCGCCACGCTCACCGCCGGCTATGCGCTCGCGGTCGTCACCGCGGGCAAGCCGCTCGACGGCTCCGAGCAGACGCGCCTACTTCTCGTGACCGCGGCCGGCGCGGCGGTGTGGGCGCTCGCGTGGCTCGCGGCCGAGCGGCGTGTGCCCGGCGGCGTGCCGCTTACGGTGCAGGTGTGCATCGGGTTCGGCGCGCTGGGGGTCGTGTGCCTCGCGCCGGCGCTGTGGCTCTTCGCGACCCCCGAAGACCCGCTCCCGGCCGCGTTCGACCCGCTCGGTCGGTTCGGGTGGGGCGCGCTCGCGCTGGTCGGGTGCGCCGGGTGCTGGCACGCCCGGCGCGCGTGGTCGGACGGCGTGTCGCTGGTACTCAGGTTCGCCGGGGTGGTCGCGGGCGTGCTGGTCGCGGCGGCCTTGCGCGAACCCGACGCAAACGCGTGGCTGTCGTTCCACGGCCTCGCGCTCACCTGGACCGCGGTCGGGTTCGCGCTGCTTGCCAGCCTGAACCGCGGCCCGCAGGTCGCGTGGTGGCTGGCCGCGTTTACGAACCTGATCGTCGCGTGCGTGGCCCGCGGCACGTGGTCCGACCCGTGGCGGGCGTGGCTTCCGGCCGCGCTGGCAGTGTCGGCCGCGGCGTTCTACAGCGGCGTCGCGCTGCGCCTCCGGCACGTCGGGTTCGTCGCCGCGTCGGGCCTCGCGGTCAACCTCACCGCCACCTGCGTGTGGGTGGTGTGGTGGCCGAACGCGCCCTACGGGTTCGTGCTGGCGAACGCCGCGGCGCTCGCGGTCGCGCTCGGCGTCTGGTCCGCGGTACGAATCCGGCAGCAGTCGTCCCCCGACGGCGTCCGGTGGCTCGCCGGCATCGACATCGCCATCGTTCCCGCGTTCCTGCTGCTCCTGGCGGGCCTCGCGCCCGCGCTCGGCGAAGCCCATGCCGCACCTCACGCGCTCGCATGGGCGGCGGTCGCCGCGTTCGCGGTCGCGTGTGCGGTCCGGCTCTGGGACCGGAACGCAACGCTCGCGCGGCCGGGGCTGTACGCGGCCGGCGTCCTCGCGGTGCTGCTCGGTGTGGCCGCCGGCGACCCGCGGGCCGTGTGGGACGTGCCGGTCACCTCGCTCGCGCTGGCCGCGTTCGTGCTGGGTGCGGCGGGGGCGGCGCTCGCGGTGTCGCGGCGCACGACACCGCTCCTCGCCATACCCGAGCGCGGCGACGTGTGGTCGTGGCTGCTCGCCGCGCAGGCGGTCGTTGCGGTCGCCGCGATCCTACTCGGCGTCCGAACGGGGGTGATCGCGCCGGGCATCTGGGAACGGCTCGCCAGCCCGGCGGGCGTGGCGCTCCTCGCAGTCTCGTTCGCGCTCCTGGCGAAGGCCGCGCCGGGCGCGCTCCGCGACACACTACGAACGTCTACCGTCGCGCTGGTCGTCCTCGCACTCGGCGCGCTCGCGTGGGCGGTGCCCGACCCGCTCGACCGGTTCGCGTGGCTGCACCGCAACGCGTGGCTGTTCGTCGCGCTCGCGGTC
>JAYUBA010000115.1:0-2613 GCA_043741075.1 Frigoriglobus sp. | reverse complement strand
ACACCTGCGACGACGGCGCGGTGGTCCGCGACATGCGAGCATTGGAGCGAGGCTCCCCTCTGTTGCTGGCCGCACCGGTCGAAAGGGCTATAATTGTGCTGCAACCCATTTCATGGGTTCGCCCGTCAGGCGACCAAATGTCCCCAATCCTTTGGCTCGGGCTCTGCGTTGTCGCGCTCCCATTCTTTCTCTGGGCCGCATGGCGGTTGTTGCTCGCCGCGATCTCCAGTCGGTGCCCGCGGTGCGGATCGAAGTTCTACTCCGTTCCGGTATGTGGCGACCGGCGGTACGAGCGGTGGCACTGCCGGGCGTGCAACCACGACTGGGACGAGCGCTACGACGAGTGGGATCCGCGCGACGCCCGGTGGGTGCGCAACGGGATTCGCAACCACTTCACCGGTGGAGGCGGAACCAGCGCGCCGTGAGGTGGTCGGGTTCGCGGACAGACGATACCGTATAGACCTCGGGTGCGAGTTGTGACGCGACCTCGACATCCCATCGCAGTAGACGCAATAGATCGTCACTTACGAGGTGTTCCTGGACCGGCTTGCCCTTTAACCAGGTAACCGTTCACGGGCCGGTATAGCCCGACGCGCGATCACCTCATAGTTTTGTGTCAGAATGGAGCCCCGACCGCCACTCCCGCCGGATGTTTCGGCTACCCTCCCACCGGTAGTCCGCGCCCTCATTCAGTGGCCAGTCGCTCAAATCGAACGCCTCAACGCGCATCATTCGTTTCAGTCGCCGCATCGACCAGCGCGAGGGCGGCTCGGCGGAGCGGTTCGGGCCGAGTCGCCCACGCGTCGATGACACGCGCCAACTCGGCGTCAGCAGAAGTTGCTGCTCCCGGTGCTGCTCCCGAATGAGGAAAATGTGCGGATTTGCCGGGTTTCCTGGCGGTTGCGCGGTCGGGCCGACCCCTCAGGAGCCGAAGGTTACAGGTTCAATTCCTGTCGGGCATACTTCCGCACGCGTCCCCGCTTCCCCTCGATTGCCCTCACACCCCTGGAATTCCAGGGGTTCCGCCGAAGCACCCTTCGCGGCGATTCTCCTCAACGTGGCCGCCACTGCGGTCTCGGACCGGCCCATCCGCGGGAAAGCCTCGACAACAGCGCCTCACGAGCCGCACCGGCATCCTTGCGCGTTCGCAATCCGCATTTCCCATTTTCCACTTGCTTACCGGCGCGGGTTCCTATCTGATCCCACCAACTCCTCCAACCGCACCAACAATTCTGAGAGAGGTGTTGCACTGTCGATGGGCAAATTTCCCGGACGAAGATTGTTCTGATATCAGGCAGCCGAGGCGACTGGAATGGCGACCGTGGCGGCAATTCAGGCGGTCACCGAAGCGACGGTCCGGGCGCTGAAGGACGCGCCCCGCCCGGCGACGTGGCCGGAGGTGAAGGTGCTCGCGCTCCGCGGACAGGACTTCGCGACGCCCCCCGCCGAGCTGCCGCCGGACGCGATGGGCGTCTCGCTCTACCTCTGGCGCGTGGGCCTCAACGCCCCGATGCGGAACCGCCGCAACCCCGCGGCCCCGGACGGCTCGCGCCGCAAGCCGCCGGTCGTGGTCGATCTCATGTACCTGCTCTCCGCGTGGGGCAAGAGTGCCCTCGATCAGCACCTCATGATGGGCTGGGCGCTCCGGGCGATCGCGGACGTGGGTTCGCTCCCCCGCGGGCTTCTGAACGCCGGGGCGACGGGCGAAGTGTTCGCGCCGGGGGAGGCCGTCGAGTTGGCCTGGGAGCCGCTGCCCGTGGAGTTCGCCGGCCCGCTCTCCGACCTGCTCAAGCACAACTGGCCGCCGAGCGTGGTCCTCGCGGCCCGCGGCGTCGCCATCGACAGCGCGCTCTTCGAGGTGCCCGACGGCCCGCCCGTGCAGCGGCGGGGGATCGCCGCCCGGTCGTGGGACGCGGAACGCGAGGAGGTGTCCTGATGCTCGCCCTGCCGCCGCGCACCCGCGACCTCGTCGCCCCCCTCGGCCTGGTCTTCACCGACGGGCCAGTCGGGCCGCCGATCCTGGACGGGCTGTCCGTGCGCGCGTGGCCCGAAGGGCGCGAGGACCGCACGGTCGCGGCGACGATCAACGGCGCGGGCGCCGCGGGGTTCCACCGCCTTCCGGGACTGACGTTCAACCCCGCCGATCCGTTCGCCGGACCGACGCGCCCCTTCATCGTCGAAGTGCGCGACGCGCGGGGACGGTTCCAGACCGGGCGGGTCGGGGCCGCCGCGCCGGTGTTCGGTGCCACGAAAGTGGTGATGCAATCCGCCCCGACCCGCACGGTCGAGCCGGGCCGGATCGCGTTCCGGGCCGAACTGTGGGATGTGGGCAACGCGCGCGGGGCCGCGTTTGCGCTCCTGACGGTCAAACTCGCCGGCAACGGCGGCAAGACCGTCGCCGCGGGGTTGGCCGACGCCGCCGGACGGGTGCTGGCGGTCGGCGACTGGCCCGCGCCGAAGTTGGCCGGTGCCGCGGACAAGCCGCCGCTCTGGGACGCGCCGCGGGCGCTGATCCTCGAAATCCTGTACGACCCCGCGGCGCCGCGGGACGTGCCCCGGCTGGACCGGGTGACCGCCGTGCCGGCCCGCGCCTGGCACCGGCGTGGCCCGGCA
>JAYUBA010000114.1:0-2619 GCA_043741075.1 Frigoriglobus sp. | reverse complement strand
TCTTACTCCCCTCCCTGCAGGGATGGGCCGGGGGTGGGTCACAACCCAAACAGTGCCTTCGCGTTGCGCGTCGTGTGCTCTTCGATCTCCGCGACACTCACGCCTTTCACTTGTGCGAGCAAGGTCGCGGTGTGGGCGACGTAAGCGGGTTCGTTCCGCTTGCCGCGAACCGGTTGCGGCGCGAGGTACGGGCAGTCGGTCTCCACGAGCAGGCGGTCGAGCGGCACTTCCTTCGCCACGTCCCGCAGGGTTTGCGCCGTCGGGTACGTCACCATCCCCGCGAAGGAAACGTACAGCCCCATTTGAAGGCACTCGCGCGCGGTGGCGAGGTCGCCGCTGAAGGAGTGCATCACCGCACGGAGCGGCCCCTTAGCGGATTGTGCGCGGAGCGCCTTCACGACATCCGCTTCGGCCTCGCGGCAGTGGATGACGAACGGCTTGTTCAGCCTGCGCGCCAACTCGATGTGCCGGGCGAAGTAGTCCTCTTGTAGCGCGAACGGCGTCTTGTCCCAGTAGCGATCCAGCCCGGTTTCGCCGATGGCGACGACCCGCGGTTCCGTCTCCGCGAGTTTCACGACCGCGTCCCAGTCGCCGGGTTTGGCTTCGGCCGCGGAGTTCGGCTGAATGCCTACGGCCGCGACCACCAGCGGGTACGTGTTCGCGATCTCGACGGACGCGCGCGACGATTCGAGGTCGATGCCGAGGCAGACGACGCGCTCGACGCCGGCCGCCGCGGCGCGCTCGAGTACCGCCGGCAAGTCCTTGCGGAACCGGTCGTCGAACAGGTGCGTGTGAGTGTCGATCAGCATGGGGAAAGTGTGCGTGAGAGGGCTTTGCCCATAAACGTCAGAATGGCAGGCGATTCAAAGGCTTTTCGGCCCTGTTTCGTCCGAAATCAGGGGTTTATATCCAAAGCCGCGTGAGAGGCGAGTGTGGAAGCGAAATCGCGGCATAGCCGCGACCCAATGGGGAGCGTGTCACCGGCGCAGGTTTTGAGTCGCCAGACTGAGGCAGATCAGCGAAGCAATCAACATCAAGATGGTGACGAGCAATCCCAACATGGCAATGTCTTGCGTGCCACCGTAGCCTCCTGCCCGCTCGCGCCGAGTGTTCATGACGTTACGCATGAAATGCGTGGCGAGATGGGCAGCGGCGGCGAGAATGCCAAGTACGATACCGGCCGTCAGCACACTTCTCTCCTCATCACTTCACGCTGAACGCGGTCACCGCGCGGACGGTTTCGGCCATGAGCGGATCCCACAGCACGCCGGCGGCGAACAAGAACGCGACCAGCCCCACCAGGAACAACCCCGCGACCGGTGATGTCTTCACTTCGGTCGCGTCGGTGTCCGGGTCGTCGAGGAGCATTGCGCGGGCGACCTTCAAGTAGTAGTACGCGCTCACGGCGGTGTTCACCGCGCCGACGCCGAGCAGCACGTAGAACACCGCGCCCAGGCCCGGCGGGCCGCTCGCGGTCGCGGCCTTCGCGGCCGAATACACCGCCGCGAACACCTGGAACTTCCCCGCGAAACCCGCCAGCGGCGGCAGGCCCAGCAGGCTCGCCAGGAACACCGTCATCGCGACGGCGAGCAGCGGGTTCCGCTTCACCAGCCCGCGGAACGCGCCGATGTCTTCGCTCCCGGTCGCGTTCCGCACCAGAGCGACAACGCCGAACGCGCCGAGGTTCATGGCGACGTACGCGGCGAGGTAGTACAGCACGGCCGACGCGCCCGCGTTCGTGATGACGGCCAGTCCCATCAGCATGTAGCCGGCGTGCGCGATGGTGCTGTATGCGAGCAGGCGCTTCATGTTGGTCTGCGCGAACGCGGCGAGGTTGCCGAACGTGACCGTGAGCATCGCGACCACCGCGACGCCCACCCCGACGTTCGCGGGGATCGCCCAACTGCCTTCGTGCGCCGCGTGCAGCGACATCAACACGCGCCCGGTCAGCCCGATGGCACCCGCCTTCGACGCGACCGAAAGGAAGCCAGCGACTTCGGCCGCGGCGCCCTCGAACACGTCCGGGCACCAGAACTGGAACGGCACCGCCGCGAGCTTGAACCCCAGACCGACGAACGTGAGCGCCAGCCCCGCCAGTACCGGCAGGTCGAGGCCGCGCGCCGCGACGCCGGCGGTCACGTCTTTGAGCGCGCCGCTGCCGAACGTGCCGGCCAAAAGCGTGATGCCGTTGAGCATCACCCCGCTCGCGGCGGCCCCGTACACGACGTACTTCAGCGCCGCCTCGCTGCCGGTCTTCTTCCCCTTGAGGAAGCCGGCGAGCGCGTACCCGGGCAGGCTCGCCATCTCCACTGCGACGAACACCATCAGCAGGTGGCTGGCGCTGGCCATAAGCGTCATGCCGAGCGTGCCGCCGAGGAGTAGCACGTAGAAGTCGGCGGAGTCGGCCGTGTCCGGGATGCCGGTGAGGAGCGTGAGCAGCACCGTGAGCAGAGCGGCGGCCAGCACGACGACGCGAACGTACCCGCCCCACGCGTCGGACGTGAGCATGTTGCCGAAGTACGCCTTCCCCCAGCTCTCGTCGTGAACCTGATACCCGGCGGCGAACAGCGCCCCGGCCAGCACCGCCGCCGCGACCCCGCCGAGGTGAACCCGGTCGAG
>JAYUBA010000113.1:0-2625 GCA_043741075.1 Frigoriglobus sp. | reverse complement strand
TTCGGGCGTCACGGGCGCGGGCGGAAGCAACGGCTTCGGCGCGGGCGGTACGAGCGGCTCGAAGGGCGGTTCGGAGGTAACTGGCGCGGGGTACATCGGCACCGCGGGCGCGGCCGGCATTGCCGGAACCGGGACCGGCGGCACGAACGGCTCCGTCCCCGAAGCGAGCGTAACCGGCGGCGCGACAGGGAGCGGCGGCGGAACGGCCGGCGTGACCGGCACTGCGGGCATCGCGAGCGGTTCGTCCGGCGGCAGCACGACCGGCGGCAGCGCGAGTTGCGGCACGTCGGCGCGCCACGCGTCCGCGACCTGCGGCACCTGCGGCAGCGGCGGATCGCCCGCCGAGAGCCGCGTGTACACGACCACCCCGGCCGCGGCGACGGCCGCAGTGGTGACGAGCCACTACGTTGTTTTCATAGTGCCGGACGCCATACCGAGCGGTTCCCGACCGAGCAAGCCCACTTTCCGAAGACCCACCCCCAACCCCTCCCTGAAGGGAGGGGAGCCGGATTGACTCCCCTCCCTTCAGGGAGGGGTTGGGGGTGGGTCTTCCGCGGAGTTCCGCATGAAGGTCGAGATCGTCTCCATCGGCACCGAACTGACCAGCGGGCAGAACCTCGACACCAACGCGCAGTGGCTCAGCCGCCGGCTCGCGGAGGTCGGCGTCCCGGTCGCGTTCCACACCACCGTCGCCGACGACATCGCCGACAACGTCGCGTGCTTCGCGCTCGCCACCCAGCGCGCCGACCTCGTCATCAGCACCGGCGGACTCGGCCCGACGCAAGACGACCTGACGCGCGAAGTGATCGCGGCGGTGAGCGGCGTGAAACTGACCGAAGACGCGGTGTCGCTCGCGCACATTCAGGAGCTGTTCGCGAAGCGGGGCCGCGTGATGCCCGACCGCAACCGCGTGCAGGCGCTCGTCCCGAACGGGGCGGAAGCGATCTTCAACGTGTGCGGCACCGCGCCGGGCGTGTGGGCGCGCGTGAGCCGCGCGACCATCATCGCGATGCCGGGCGTGCCGAGCGAAATGTACCGCATGTTCACGGAGCAGGTGCTCCCGCGCCTGCTCCAAATGGGCGTCGGCGGCGGGGTGTTCATCCAGCGGAAGATCAACACGTTCGGCACCGGCGAATCCGCGGTCGAGGAGCAGTTACTCGACCTGACGCGTCGCGGGCACGTGCCGGAAGTGGGCATCACCGTGAGCGACGCGGTGATCTCGCTCCGCATCCTGGCGCACGCGGCCACGCTCGCGGAGGCGCTGGCGCAGATCGCCCCGGTCGAAGCCACGATCCGCGAGCGACTGGGTGAACTCGTCTTCGGCACCGACGACGAGGAACTTCAGGACGTGGTCGTTCGCCTGCTTCACGAGAAGCGGAAGACGCTGGCGACCGCGGAGAGCATCACGGGCGGGCTGGTGGCGCACCGCGTCTGCCTGGTGCCGGGCGCGAGCGACTTCTTCCGCGGCGGGGTGGTCACCTACACGAACGAAGTAAAGGCCCGCGAACTCGGCGTACCCGCTGCCCTCCTGGCCGAACACGGTGCGGTGAGCGAACCGGTGGCGCGGGCAATGGCGGAGGGCGTGCGAGCGAGGTTCGGCACCGACCTGGGCGTCTCGACGACCGGCTTCGCGGGTCCGAGCGGCGGCACCGACGCGAACCCGGTGGGCACCGCGTTCGTCGGGCTGGCGCACGCCGGCGGCTGCGAGGTGGTGCGCTGGGGCTGGCTCGGCACGCGTTACGAGATCATGAGTCGCACCGCGAAACTGGCGCTGAACGCCGTGCGCCTGGAGTTGATGAGGATGAGGTGTGACGAGGGAGGGAGGTCGTGACGCGCATCCGCGACAGTTCCTTTGAACCGGGCGGATAGCAGATTCAGTGCGCGGCCAGTTGACAGCGACCGAGCCGGCGGCAACAATGTGCGAACGCGAATGCCAGCAGGCGAATGGCCGTGGGAGCGGAGTTGCGCAAGTTGGCTGTTACCGTGTTCGGTTGCGCGGCGCGCAATCTACTGGGTCCAGTGTGGCTAATGCTCTAACTGTTGATGGCCTGGAAGCCTGAAAATCCTGGGACTTCAGCCCTAATCATGGGGGCATTAGCCACGCTGGACCCAGTAACACGGGTGTGGCCGGTGTTAGATTGCGCCCCGCGCGATGAGCAGGTGGTCTGCTCGCGCAATCCAAACAGAAGTTCGGCAAGAGAGGCAGAGGAGTGGTGTCGCTCGAACAGGCGATCATTGTCGGCCTCTGTACTGCCATCGCAACGGCGTTGCTGGGGTGGCTTGGGCACATGCTGGTTGCGTATCTACAACGTGGCAATGAGCGGACGAAGTATTTCCGCGAGAAGTTGCTCGATAGGTACTCGGAGTTCGCCGCCTTGGCAGTGGCTGATCTTGAGCGTGCTCGCTCGGTTCGAGCGGCTATGGCACTCGGCGGGAAAGACACGGATTACACCGAGGCGGCAAAGATAGAGGACAAGCGGCACACTATCCGACTTGATCTGCTTCGGGCATCACTCCAGATTCGGTTGCTCGAAGCCGACGAGTCACTGACAAAGAAGGTCGAAGAGCTTGCAAAGGCGCAGCCGTTCATGGCATACCCCTTCCCGGCCCACTGGGGTAAGGGCA
>JAYUBA010000112.1:0-2631 GCA_043741075.1 Frigoriglobus sp. | reverse complement strand
CGTAGTAGTCGTCCTGCGTCCACCGCTCGAACGGGTGGTGGTGGCACTGGGCGCACTGGAGCCGCACGCCCAGGAACAGTTGGGCCACGTCCTCGGCCTGGTCCTTCGGCTGCTTCACCCGCTTGTACCAGGCGACCGGCGGGCTGCCGATCACGGTCCCCGTCGCGGCCAGCAGTTCGCGGACGAACTGGTCGTACCGCTTGTTCGCCAGCAGCCCGTCCCGCACCCAGGCGTGGAAGGCGAAGTTCGACACCAAATCGCTGGCGTCGTCGCGGCGGTTCTTCAGGAGCGCGGTCCACTTGCCGGCGAAGTAGTCGGCGTAGTCGGGGCCGCGCAGCAGCTCCTCGACCCAGCGGTCGCGCTTGTCGGGGCCGCGGTCGGCCAGGAACGCCGCCGCCTCCGGCTCGGTCGGCAGCCGGCCGGCCACATCGAGCGTCACCCGCCGCAAGAACGTCCCGTCGTCGCACACCGGTGACGGCGGCAGGCCGAGTTCCTTCAAGTTGGCGAAGACGGCGGCGTCGACGAAGTTCTTCTGGGGCGGCAGGTCGGTCACCGGTGCCCCCAGCGGCACGGCGGCGGCAAAGACCGCCACCCGCCCCTGGTAGCGGGCCATCACCGCGACCCGGCCGGGCAGGTCGGACGCCGTCACCCGCCCGCCCTCGGTCACCTCCGCCATCGCCTTGTCGTTCGACTCGAACACCGCCAATTCGGTGACATCGCGGGCGGTGCCGTCGGAGAAGCGGGCGGTGGCCGTCAGTTGCAGCGACGCGCGCCGTGGGAGCGTGGCCCGCGCCGGCGTCAACGCCAGGGAGACCAGCTTCGGCACGGTGTCGAGGTCGCGCCGCGCCCCCTGGCGCACCCACTCGCGGACGGCGGCGTACCCGGCCGACCCCCTCGCCAGCCGCACCCCGCCCCCGTGCGGGACCGCGCCGGACGCTTTGAGCAGGAGCAGGCTGTGGTCCGGGTCGGCGAACGACACCCGGCGGCCGCGGCTCTCGAGCACGACGTGCCCGTAGTCCTCCGCCGGCTCGAAGCCGAAGAGCGACAGTTCGAAGCCGTTGCGGCCGCCGTTCGCCTTGGCGTGGCACGACCCGGCGTTGCACCCGGCCCGCGTGAGCGTTGGCACGACATCGTTCACGAAACTGACGGCCGGCTCCGCCCCGCCCGCGGCGACCGGGCCGGCCAGAACCAGCCCCGCGACTAAGGCCGGGATCAGGTACGCGTGGGTGGGTCGCCGCCGGGCGGCCCTGGGGTGAGGAGGCATCGGGTTACCGCCGAGTGATCGACGCCTGCGATGGCAGGCAGAACCGGTGGGGGGCCGTCGGGCGGGGGGGCTGGCCCGCAGCGCACGACGACTTTACCAGAGTATGTCGCCCGCCCGCCCGCAAGGCAAGCGGGAAATTGGGGCCGTCCCCTTGTGGCCCTCGCCGGTCGAGGCACCCGCGCTCGGACCGCACGAATCGCCGCGCCTACTTCCCCGGCCCGACGACCGTCATGCTCGCCTCGGAGGCGACGCGGTAGCGGCCGTCCCGTAGGGCGGTGCCCCGGATCACGACGGTGTGTTCGCCGGGCGGCCACGCGCCCTTCGCGCGAGTCATCTTGAAGTCCGCGGCGGCCTGGCCGGGGGGGAGGGTGACCGCCGCAGCCGTGAGCCGGCCGGCCAGTTCGTCGGGCAACACCAGTTCGAGCCGCACCGCCTCGGCCAGTTTCGCCGAGCGCAGGACGGCGACCGGGACCGCGACCGTCTCGCCCGCCCGCACCTCGAATTCGCGGGTCGCGGTCTCGACCTTGAGCAGTGCCCCTTCGATCGACATGGTGATGCGGCCGGCCATCGGGGTCACCAGGTAGCGCTCGGTGCCGCGCGGGTCCGGCACCCGGACGACGCCGACGAGTTCCATCCGGGACGTGCGGGTGGTCTCGAGCCATTCGGGCATGAAGCAGGGGTAGAACGCGCGGTCGGCGGTCGCGGGGACGGCGAGGTCCGGCCCGGTGATGCCGTGCCGCTGGTACGACTGCGCCGCGGACATTTGCAGGCTCACCTCGCCCCGGAAGCCCTCGAACCGCTCGAGCGTGACTTCGGCCGGGTGGGTGCTGCCGCGGTGGACCTTGCGCCCGCCGTCGGCCTCGACCGCCACCAATTTGAGCCGCGACGCCATCGTGGTCGCCAACAGCACCGAGGTCGTGCGCTCGCCGCCGGGGTGGCGGGCCGTCAGGTCGCCGGGGACCGGGGCGGACGCCGCGCGGGCGATCGTGTTCGCCGTGCCGGTCACGGACACCAGACCGGCGATTGCGGGTGCGGTCGCGGCCGCCTTCACGGACACCTTCAGTTCCGACTTGTCCGCCGGGATGACGAGACCGGCCGGTACGGTGACGCCGTCGGGCAGCCCGGTCACGGTCACGGCGATCGGCTCCTTGTGCCCGCCCCGCCTCGCCGCCGTGACGACCAGCTCGGCCGCCCCGCCGAGCGGCACGTTCAGGCGTGCGGCGGTCGAGAGAGTGAAGTCGGCGGCCGGCTTTTCGGCCGTCAGCCGGTAGGTGCCCGCGCGGACAGGTCGGACACCACGAGCGTGTACGTTCCGTCCGCCGGCAGGGTCAGCGTCAGCCCGGCGTCGGTGGTACCCGGCAGGTCGT
>JAYUBA010000111.1:0-2631 GCA_043741075.1 Frigoriglobus sp. | reverse complement strand
TTTGGACAGGCTGGAAGCCTGTCCTACAAGAACACTACTCCCGCACCAGCAGCCCCATCGTCTGGCGCAACTTCGCCTCGGCCGCGTGCCAGTCGGTCGCGGCGGTGAGCAGGTCGCCCTTCGCCTTCAGCAGGTCGAACTTCGCGGCGACGAGTTCGGCCGTCACGTTCAACCCGGCCCGCTGCCGCTTCTCCAACTCCGCGATGTGGCTCTCCACCTGTTTCACGTCCAGAGTGCGGGCCGCGACCGCGGCGCGGTGCCCGCGGAGCAGCGCCACCGCGGCGCGAATTTCGGCTTCGGCCTGGCGCTCGCGCGCCTGGAGAGCGCCCGCGACGCGGGCGTTCGCCGCGGCCTGCTGCCGCTTCGGCTCCTTGAGCAGCGGCGACAGGATGGGCGCGAACAGCGCCGCGAGCGGGTTGTCCGCTTTGAGCGCGCCGAGGAGCGGGTTCGCGCCCGTCAGCACCGCGTTCGCCATCTCGCCGGCGCTGCCGTCGCCGAGTACGCGGAGCAGGTTCAGGTCGGGGCGGTAGTGCAACCCGGTGGCGACCGCCTGTTCCACGTCCGGGTCGCCGCCGCGTACCGCGAGCGGGTCGGACGGCCACAGCGGGAGCGGGTCGTTCGCGGCGAGGTTCAGCCGGGCACGGAGACTCGCGTTGAGTGCGCCGATGCCGGCGACGAGTTCCGCCTGCTTGGCTTCGCTGTCGAGGAGTTTGCGGCGGAGGCCGGGGATGTCGGCGCGGTCCTTCAACCCGCCCTGTTCGGCCTTGATTGCGGCGGCGAGTTGGGTTCGCAGTTCGGCGTCCGCGGCGGCGAGCAGGTCGAATTGCCCTTCGGCGTTGGCGAGTTTGAAGAACTCGCCGAGTGCTTCGCCGGCGGCGCGGTTGCGGAGTTCGTCGGCCGCGAAGCCGCGAACGAGCCGGCTCGTCTCCGCGAAGCAGGTCGCGTCCTTGTGGAACTTGGCGTGCGCCGGCGGTTCGTTTTCGGAGTGGCGGTCGAGGTCGTCGGCGAAGGGCGCATTCGCAATCGCGAGCTTGCGGCAGTCGGCCGCGGTGAGCCGGCGGTATTCGGCCGGGCGGGCGAGCGGCGGGGCGGGGTCGGTCGGCACCGCGGAGGTGTCCGGTTCGACCGGCGCGCGGGCGGTGACGGGCAACTGCGCCGCGGCGGGTTGGGGGCGCTCCGGCGGCGCGGCCGGCGTATGACAGCCGGCCACCGCGACCGCGACGCACCCAATTGCCAACACCGCGCGTACCATCCGCGCCCCCCGGCGAGGTCTGCCACCGCGGTACAATCGGCACGAACGGCCCAGCTTCTTCAGGGGAAGTGGAGGCAGTGAGCCGGCTTGGTCTTCTACCCCGAAGGGGTTGCATTCCTCAGCCCAGGGTCGCGCAGCGCACCCTGGGGAACCCACACGCACCCTGGGGAACCGATCATACGCTCAGCACGCGATCCCGCGAGGCCACCGTCCAGCGGCCGACGATCTTCCCGCCTTCGGCTACCAGGGCTTCCTTGTGCAGCGCCACCGTCGGGCAGATGTGCCCCGGCAGCGCGTACACCACGTCGCCCGGCTTGTACGCGCTTGCACCGTCCGTTTCGACGATCAGGTGCTCCTCGTTGTGGCCCACCGTCTTGTATTCGGGGAAGTCCAGCAGCGTGACGCGCTTCTCCAACACCGGGTCGGCGGCCACCGACTTGTTGCCGAGGTCGAGCGTGACACGATTGGGCGTCGGCCGGCTCACCACGCGCGTTATCAGCACCGCGGCCGGGGTGATGCCGGCGAGGTCCGCGTACTTCGGCCCGTACCCGGCGTCGTGAAGGACGAACGTGCCCGGCGAGCACTCGACGCCCTCGATGTCGGTCATCGCCGCGTACACCGGGAAGCTCGGCGTGCCGCCGCACACCAGTCGCGGAACGGGGATGCCCTTCGCCTCGGCCCTTGCGCGCAGTTCCAACACCGGTGCGAGGAAGTCGCGCACCGCCCGCTCGCGCTCGGCGCGGTCGGACTGGCTGTTGTGCCCGTCGTAAAGTTGGAAACCGTTCGGGGTCAGGCCGGGTAGCTTCGACGCCAGTTCGTACAGCGCGAGCGCGGCGTCGCCGACCGCGATGCCGGTGCGGTGCTGGCCGACATCGAGGTCGAGAACCGCGCCGACGGTCAGCCCGGCGGCGGCGAGGCCCGCCGCGAGCGCGCGGGTCGCGTCCGGGTGGTCGATGAGCGTGGAGAACGTCGTACCGGGGAACTTGCGGATCAGTTGCACCAACCGCCCGACGTTCGGCCCGACGAGCGGGTACGCGATCAGCACGTCCGGCGCGCCGACGCCCGCGAGCATCTCCGCCTCCGCGATGGTGGCGCACTTGTGTTTCGTCACGCCCGCGTCGAGGAGCATCGTCACGATCTCGCGCGTCTTGTGCGTCTTGACGTGCGGACGGAGCCGATCCGGGCTGCCGGCCATCTCGATCACACGAGCGATGTTCTTGCGGATGAGGTCGGGGAAGAACACCAGCGCCGGGCTGAACACGGACGCCACATCGGAGAGCGCGTAAGCGGGGTTCACGGTGGTGGCCTCGTGGGTAGGGGTTGGTGTGAGGATAGCGAAGAACCTACCCCCCCGGCCCCCCTCCCTGAAGGGAGGGGGG
>JAYUBA010000110.1:0-2632 GCA_043741075.1 Frigoriglobus sp. | reverse complement strand
GTGGTGCGGGCCTCTGGCCTGCATCGCTCGTGCAGGCCAGAGGCCCGCACCACAAGTGAAGGGGCAACACCGGCGGTCACGCGCGCTTGCGGGGGCGCTGCGTCGCGACGAGCGCGACCTTCGCGGCCCGCGACAGCTTCTTGATGGCGATCTCGCGCCGAAGTGCGTCGCCGTGCGTCTGTGCGGGTTCGCGGTATACCATCGCCACCGGGCGGCGCGAGCGCGTGTACTTCGACGCGGTGCCGGCGGTGTGCTGCGCCAGCCGCCGCGCCAAGTCGGTGGTGATGCCGGTGTAGAGGGTGCCGCCCTTGCACCGCAGCAGGTACACCCACCAGCGTCGTCCGTCGCTCACGCTTCCGGCTCGTTAAGAGAGGATGTCTTCGATCACCTCGCCGTGAACGTCGGTCAGGCGGCGCTCGGTGCCGTTGTGGTAGAACGAGAGCCGCTCGTGGTCGAGGCCGAGCAGGTGCAGGATCGTCGCGTGCAGGTCGTAGATGGTCGCCTTCTGCCCGACGGCCTTGTAACCGAAGTCGTCGGTCGCGCCGTGGCTGTGCGCCCGCTTCACGCCCGCGCCCGCGAGCCACACGGTGAACCCCTTGGGGTTGTGGTCGCGCCCGCTCGCGCCCTTCTGGAACGTCGGCATCCGCCCGAACTCCGTCACCCACACCACCAGCGTGTCTTTCAGTAACCCGGTGCGCTTCAGGTCCGCGAGCAGCGCAGCGAGCGGCCCGTCGAGGACCGCGGCGTGCGTCTCGTACTGCGGCTTCAGCGTCCGGTGGCCGTCCCAGTTGCCGACGCCCTCGCCCATCGCGTACGAGCCGTTGAAGAGCTGCACGAACCGCACGTCGCGTTCGAGGAGGCGGCGGGCGAGCAGGCAGTTCCGCGCGAACCCGGCCTTCACCTTATTCGCGTCGCCGGTGCCGTACTCGTCGTGGACGCGCTTCGGCTCCTTCGACAAATCGGCCACCTCGGACGCGCGAAGCTGCATCTTCGCGGCCATCTCGTAGCTCGCGATGCGGGCGCTCAGTTGCGCGTCGCCGGCCCGCGCCTTCGCGTGGTCGGCGTTGAGCGACTTGAGGAAGTCGCGGGTGTCGGCGTCGGCCTTCTCGGTCACGCCGACGGGCCGCGCGAGGTTGGGGATCGGCTTGTCTGCGGTGAACGGCGTGCCCTGGAACACGCCGGGCAGGAACGCGCTGCCCCAGTTGTTCGGTCCGACCTGCGGCACCCCGCGCGGGTCGGGGATGGCGACGAACGCGGGCAGGTCGCGGTTCTCGCTGCCGAGCGCGTAACTGACCCACGCCCCGGCGCTGGGGAAGCCGTCGAGCGTGAAGCCGGTGCTCATCTGGTTTTCGGCCGGGCCGTGCGTGTTGCTCTTCGCGGTCATCGAGTGGATGAAGCACATCTCGTCGGCGAGGGCCGCGAGGTTGGGCAGCAGGTCGGACACCATCTTCCCGCTCTGGCCGCGCGGCTTGAACGCCCACAGCGGCTTCACGAGGTTGCCCTGCTCGCCCTGGAACGTGACGAGCTTTTCGCCGCCCGGCAGCGGCTGCCCGTCGCGCTTCACCAGTTCGGGCTTGTAGTCGAAGGTGTCGAGGTGGCTGACCGCCCCGGAGCAGAAGACGGTGAGGACGCGCTTGGCCTTCGGGGCGAAGTGCGGCTTCCGCGGCGCGGTATCGTCCGGCGAGCCGGGGGCTTTATGCCCCCGGTCTTCGGCGGCGAGCAGCCCCTGCTCCGCGAGCAGCGCCGCGAGCGCGATCCCGCCGAGGCCGCCGCCGGTGTGAAACAGGAAGTCGCGCCGCGATGTCGTCATGGGAACCTCAACAAAGACAAAGACGAGCCGCACGATACCGCAGAAGAAAGGCACGACAAGAGAAGACCGAAGGCCGTGTTAAGAACAATCTTACTTCTTCTCTTGTCGTGTCTTTCTTCTGCGTTCATCGTGCGGCTGACTCTTCTCTTCCGCTCAATCCACGAACACGAACTCGTTCGCGTTCAGCACGGCGCGGCACAACGCCGCGAGGCCGTGTTCTTTCACCAGCTTTAACGCGGCGGCGAGTTCCTTCTCGCTCGGAGTTCTCTGGAACGCGAGCGCGAATGTCCGCCTCACCTGCGCGGCGGGTTCGCGACCCGCGTCCTTCTCCACCCGCTCCGCGAAGTAGCCGGCTTGCTGGAGCATGAACGTGCTGTTGAGCAGGTTGAGCGCTTGCAGCGGCGTGGTGGACACGTTCCGCTTCGGGGCGATCTGGCCCGCGTCCGGGCAGTCGAACGCGCCGAACGTGTCGTCGAGTTGCATCCGCGGCTTCTGCTGGTAGATCATCCGGCGGAACTCGGCCGGGCCGAACGCCTTCTTCGGCGTGTACACTTTCACGTAGTTGCCGTTCGGCTCGAACAGGTCGAAGCCGGGGCCGCCCATCGTGAGGTCGAGTTTACCGCTCACGAGGAGGACCGCGTCGCGCAGCGGTTCGGCCTCGATCCGCCGCGGCGGGTAGCGCCACAGCAAGCGCGCCTGCGCGTCCTTCGCCAGTCCAGTGTCGGTAGCTGTTGACGACTGGCGGTAGGTCGCGCTGGTCACAATCAGTCGATGAATGTGCTTGAGGGACCAGGGTGGCGGCGAACCCGGAGCGTCAGCGAC
>JAYUBA010000109.1:0-2634 GCA_043741075.1 Frigoriglobus sp. | reverse complement strand
TCGAGTGTTCGAGTGACACCGGCGGGCTGACGCCGCGCCGCTCGCTGTCACTGTGTGGTGGTGACGGAGGTCTTGGCCTGCTCGCCCATGTCGTACTTGACCACCTTCACGTGGATCATGATGACCAGCACCCAGACGCCGGCGAGCCAGAGGGTGATCTTGACGAACTGGTCGGCGGCGCGGGAGCCGAACGGGCTGGAGCCGCCGGCCCCGCCGAACGCGCCGGCCAGGCCGCCGCCCTTGCCGCGCTGGATCAGCACGATCAGCATGAGCATCCCGCCCAGGGCGAGGACGATCAGGTTCAGGGCGTGCGAAGGCCACCACGCGGCGATGAGGGTCACGACCCAGCCTCCACTCTCTTCGGGCGGCAATCCGGCCGCCGGTCCGTGTCGGTTGAACTGTCAGTCTAGGAAAAGGTTTCCCAGATGGGAAGGGCCGCCTTCTTGGAGGTTCGCGCTCCGCTGCGCGTCGCGGCTAAACGGAGGCCGCCTTCACGATGGCGAGGAACAAATCCGCCTTCAGGCTCGCGCCGCCGACCAGCGCGCCGTCCACGTCCGGCTGGCTCATCAGCCCGGCCGTGTTGTCCGGGGTGACGGAACCGCCGTAGATGATGGGAAGCGCATCGGCGATTTTCTCGCCGTACAACAGGCGAAGTTTCCCGCGCACGAACTGGTGCGCCTCCTGCGCCTGTTCCGGGGTCGCGACCTTACCGGTACCGATGGCCCACACCGGTTCGTAGGCGATCGCGAGCCGCTGGAACTGCTCGTCGGTCAGCCCGGCGCACGCGGCGTACACCTGCCGCTGGAACACCCGCTCCTGGAGGCCGCGCTCCCGCTCCGCGGACGTTTCGCCCATGCACAGGATGACGTGCAGACCTTCTTCGAGGGCCGTGTGAACTTTGTGGTTGACGGCCGAATCGGTCTCGCCCAGGATGTGCCGGCGCTCGCTGTGCCCGACGGTGACGTACGTACACCCGCACTCGACGAGCATCGCGGGGCTGACCTCGCCGGTGAACGCGCCCTTCTTCTCGTAGTGGACGTTCTGCGCGCCGAGCGCGACGGCCGACCCCTTGAGGGTTTCGCCCACCGCGGTCAGCCACGGGAACGGCGGGCACACCGCGACCGTCACCCGCGACGCGGCCCCGACGCCCTTCGCTATCGCCGCGCCGAGCGCCGTCGCCTCGGCGCGGGTGGTGTTCATCTTCCAGTTCCCGGCAACGAACTTCTTGCGCGTCGGCATGTCACTCCTCACGCCCAGGGACGGCCGTCCCTGGGCTTACTTTTCAGCAGGCGCCCAGAACTCGCGGCCCATCGCGGTGGCGAGGCGCCGGAGGTCGCCCATCAGGTCGAGGAACTGGTCCGGCAGCAGCGCCTGCGGCCCGTCGGACAGCGCCTTCTCCGGGCAGTTGTGGACCTCGACGTGGACCCCGTCCGCCCCGGCCGCGACGCTCGCCCGGCACATGCTCGGGATCAGGTCCGGGCGGCCGGTCGCGTGCGACGGGTCCACGATGATCGGCAGGTGGCTCTGACCCTTCACGTTCGGCACCGCGCTCATGTCGAGCATGTTCCGCGTGCTGTCCTCGAAGCTCCGCACGCCGCGCTCGACCAGCACCACGTCCTTGTTCCCCTCGGCCAGCACGTACTCCGCCGACATGAGCAGGTCTTTCACGGTCGCACTCATGCCGCGCTTCAGGAGCACCGGCTTCATCGCCTTACCGCACTCCTTCAGCAGGTCGAAGTTCTGCATGTTACGGGCACCGATCTGGAGCATGTCGGCGTACCGGCACACGAGATCGACCTGCCGCGGGTCCATGACTTCCGTCACGACCGGCATGTCGTACTTGTCGCCCACGGCGCGGAGGATCTTCAGCCCCTCTTCGCCCATGCCCTGGAAGGCGTAGGGGCTGGTACGGGGCTTGAACGCGCCGCCGCGGAGGATGTTCGCCCCGCCGGCCTTCACGTACTTGGCGATGGTGTCGAGAACCTCGTACCCCTCGACGGCGCACGGCCCGGCGATCATGGCGAGGCTGCCGCCGCCGACCTTCACCTTGCCGACGTAGACGGCGGTGTCCGGCTTGTGGAACTCGCGGCTGGCGAGCTTGAACGGCTTCGTGATGCGGTGGACCTGCTCGACGCCGGGGATGGCGGAGAAGTTCTCCATCCCGGGCTTCGTCTCGTCGCCGATCACGCCGACAATGGTGCGGCTCTCGCCCCGGCTGACGTGCGGGGTGAAGCCCATCTCGCGGACCCGCTCGATCACGTGGTCGATCTGTTCGAGGGTCGCGTCCGGCCGGATGACGAGGATCATGGGAAGTAGTGGGGAGTGAACAGGGGACAGTGCCGTCATGCTACGGGAGAAGGCGCGCGGCGACAGCGCGAAGGCGGAATCGTGAGGGCGCTCTCTTCTGGTTTGGCCCTCTCCCCTTGCGGGAGAGGGTGGCGGCGCTTCGCCGCCGGGTGAGGGGGCGCTAGGCGACGCGAAGAAGGCGAAGCTCACTTCACGCGCGGCGGTTTACCCCTCACCCGGCCGGCGAAGCGCCGGCCACCCTCTCCCGCAAGGGGAGAGGGCCAAAAGACGAATCACTTCCCCTTGCCCAGCGCGCGGCCGGGCAGCGCGCCGGTGTGCGTGCCGCGG
>JAYUBA010000108.1:0-2635 GCA_043741075.1 Frigoriglobus sp. | reverse complement strand
GGCCGAAAAGCCTTTGAATCGCCTGCCATTCTGACGTTTATGGGCAAAGCCGGGTTGGGGGGGTTCTTCCTCCCAATCTCTCTAGCCCGTTCACTCGTCGTAGGTGTAGCCTATGTGTCTGATCGCCTCCTCCCAGGAGTCGCGCCGATGACCCGGTTCCTCTCGGCCGCCGTGGCCGCCGCGCTCGTCGGGGTATGGGCGGTGCCCGCGCCCGCCGCCGACCCGAAGAAGCCCGCAGTCGTCAAGCCGCTCGAAAGTCAGCTCTTCGACCGGTTGCTCGACAAGCACAAGGACTTGACCTTCGAACAACTCAAGTCGAAGGCGCTGAAGCCGCGCGAGTACCCCGCCGGCCTCGACTTCGACCCGACGGCGGCGGCGCACTTCGACACCGTGAAGACGAAGCTCGCCCTCACGCCCGCCGAACTCGCAATTTTCAAGAAGACCGGCCTCGTGTCGGTCGATCAGAACCGGCGGCACTCGTTCGCCTCCGCGTACTACCAGATCTACGCGGCCGACCTGCCGGTACTCGTCACCACCGACTCGGTGATGCACGCGCTGCACAAGTCCTACGACGACATCCTGATGGAAATGGAGATGACCGTCTTCACGCAGACGATCGGCACCATCCTGAAGGACGTTCACGAGGCGCTGGCGCGGCGCGACATGGACAAGACGAGCGCCCACGCGAAGGACGCCGACCTGTACCTCACGGTCGCGCGCAACCTGCTGCTCGGAGCCGCGGCGCCGGCCGGCGACAAGGAAGAGGCCGCGTGGGCCGGCAAACTCCTCCAAGCGAGTCAGTTCGGGCCGGACGACGAGGCGCTCGCGCTGCTGCGCGACGTGCAGTCGCTCAAGCTCAAAGACCCGTACCGCGGCGACCCGCCGAACCGCATCTACGGCGGCGAGCGGTACCCGGACTTCTCGCAGTTCAAGCCGCGCGGCCACTACACCAAGAACCAGACGCTCAAGAACTACTTCCGCGGCATGATGTGGATGGGCCGCGTCGATTGCGGCTGGAACGTGCTGCCCACCGACGGCACGCCCGGCGTGAAGGCCGACAGCGACCGCGAACTGCGGAACGCGATCCTCTTCTGCGAACTGCTGCGCGAGACGAACAGCCTCAAGGCACTCAAGTCGCTCGACGACATCATCGGCTTCATGATCGGCCGCAGCGACAACCTCACCGTATTCACGCTGCTCGACATCATGGCCGCCGCCGACGCCAAGACGCTCACCGCCGCACTCGGCGCGAAGACCCTTGAGAAGGTGAAGGATGAGATCAAGACCGGCAAGCACGCGGCGCAGATGATCCGCTCGCAACTCGTCATCTCGGACCCGACGACCACGTACAAGGTGCCGCCGCCGGGCGTGTTCCAGGTGTTCGGACAGCGGTTCATCATCGACTCGTTCGTGCTGTCGCAGGTCGTGTTCGACAGCATCATCTTCAAGAACGAGAAGCAGCGGCGGATGATGCCGACGGGCCTCGACGTGATGGCCGCGCTCGGCAACGACGAGGCGATGCTTCTGCTCGAACCGGAACTCACGAAGTGGAACTACTCCGCGAACCTGCTCGCGAGCCGCGAGTTCGTCGGGATGCACCCGCCGGCGTACTGGAAGAGCAACCTGTACGTGCTGTGGCTCGACTGCCTCCGCACGCTGAACGCCGACATGAGCGCGAACAAGCGGTTCCCGCAGGCGATGAAGTCGAAGGCGTGGCAGATGAAGCAACTCAACACGCAACTCGGGTCGTGGGCCGAACTGCGGCACGACACCATCCTGTACGCGAAGCAGTCGTACACCGCGCGGCCGAGTTGCGAGTACCCGGCCGGCTACGTGGAACCGTACCCGGCGTTCTACGCGAAGGTGAAGTTCTTCGCCGACGAGGCCGGCAAGCTGTTCGCCGCGGCCGAGTTCCCCGCGCCCGCCGCAGACCAGGCCGCGCAGATCAAGGCGCAGCAGGAGCGGTATGTGACGTTCTTCAAGCAGATGTCCGGGACGGTGGGCCGACTGGAAACGCTGGCGAAGAAGGAACTGGCGGGCGAGCCGTTCACCGCCGACGAGAAGGCGTTCGTCAAGAAGACGGTGGACGCGCGCGGCGGCGGCAGCGGCCCGCCGCGGTACGACGGCTGGTATCCGAACCTGTTCTACAACCGCGCCGAGTGCGCGCAGTGGGCACCGGTGGTGGCCGACGTTCACACCGACCCGGAGTCGCAGTCGTGCCTCGAAGTCGGCGTCGGCGACGCGATGTTCGGTGTCATCGCGATCGACAACGATAAGGACCGCATGGTGTACGTCGGCCCGCTGTACTCGTACTACGAGTTCCGGCAGAACGTGGAGAAGCGGCTGACGAACCCGGAGTGGCAGCAGATGATCCACGCGGGGAAGCTGCCGCCGCGGCCGGAGTGGGCGAAGGCGTTCGTCGCCCCGGCGCGGGCGAAGTGACCTCGTGGCACCGGTCTCCCGGCCGGCGCCGCGGGGAATCATTCGAGGTGTGCAGCGAAGGCCCCTCACCCGGCTCGAAGACTCGCCGACCTCTCCCCGCAAAGCCGGGGCGAGGTGTTGTCTCCGGCCCTCTCCCCTTGCGGGAGAGGGTGGCGGCGCTTCGCCGCCGGGTGAGGGGTGAACCTCCGCGCAC
>JAYUBA010000107.1:0-2636 GCA_043741075.1 Frigoriglobus sp. | reverse complement strand
TCGCCATCGGCTCGGCGGTGATCGCGGCCGTGTCGCTGTTCGCCAGCTTCATCGCGGTGCTGGTGACCGGCAGCGAGGAGAAGATCGGGCAGTTGCTCATCGGCGACTTCACCGCGGGCGCGTCGAAGCTGACGGTCGCGGAACCGCTGGTGTTCATCGGCATGTTGATCGGCGGCGCGGTGCCGTTCCTGTTCAGCGCGATGACGATCCGGGCCGTCGGCCGCGCCGCGTACCTGATCGTGTTCGAGTGCCGCAAGCAGTTCCGCGACCCCGAAATCATGGCCGGCACGAAGACGCCCGACTACGGCCGCGTGGTGGACATCTGCACGGGCACGGCGCAGCGCGAGCTGATCGGCCCCGGCCTGTTGGCGATCGGCACGCCGCTGGTGGTCGGGTTCCTGCTCGGGCCGTTCGCGCTGGGCGGGTTCCTGGCGGGCATGATCCTGAGCGGTCAGCTCATCGCGGTGTTCATGTGCAACGCGGGCGGCGCGTGGGACAACGCCAAGAAGATGATCGAGGACGAGCCGAAGGACAAGGAGCGGAACACCGGCAAGGGGAGCGAGAAGCACAAGGCGTCGGTGACCGGCGACACGGTGGGCGACCCGCTGAAGGACACGTCCGGGCCGGCGATCAACCCGCTCATCAAGGTGATGAACATGGTGAGCCTGCTGGCGCTGCCGCTGGTGATCCTGCACAACGTGAAGGACGGCACCGGCAACCGGATGATCGGGGTGGCGGTGGCGGTGGCGGCGGCGCTGGCGGTCGGGTGGGCGTGGTGGCAGTCGAAGAAGGACACCGCCGAGATGAGCGCGCTGGACCAACTGCCGCCGCCGCCGCGCGAGGGGAAGTAAAGCGGCGAACCTCGGACAGGGGAGTTGCGTCTTCCCGATGCGGTCGCGATTCTCGTGGTGTACCATGAAGTAGTCGCGTCCGCAGGTCGAATGATCGCGAGGGGCAGGCGTGAAACTGGCGAAACTGAGGATCGAGAACTTCCGCCATCTGGGAACCGATGGCAAGCCCTTCGAGTTGGATTTTACCGACGCGTTGGGCCGTGTCCGCGACTTCACTCTTCTGGTCGGACCCAACACGAGTGGGAAAACCACCGTCCTCGACGCAATCGCGGCGGCCATTGGTCCCATCATCGAGATGCCGACGCTCCGCTCCGACTTCAACCTCAGTCCACGAACTGTCGTCACCAGACGAGCGTTGCAAACGCGAATCACTTGCTGGCTCCGTTTCGATCCGGACGAGATCGCTACGGCACATGACCTGCGGCACCTCGCGGAGCTTCCGGAACCGGTCCCAGACGCGCCAGAGGTGAAACTCACTTGGACCTACCCGGACTTGAACCGACAATCTCGCTGGGGCTTCACACGGTGCGAGCCAGTGCTCGGGTGGACGCTGTTCAAGTCTCGCGTTCTCGTCGCACGACTCCTGCCGACCGAGCGGGTGAATTGGGAGTGGTTCCGGCGGGCGGGCGGTGTGTTCACATTCGACCAAGAGCGGACCAGCCTGGGAAAGACCGTTTCGCGTGAGGTGTGGAACATCATCCACGGTGAGGTGGATTCGCCCGACGGAGGACGCCCAGTGGGCGACCGTGCGGTGCGCCGGGCGACCGACCCGCGTACCATCTTGATCGACCTCGCGCTCCAGTCCTTGGTGAAAGCCGTCGAAGGAACTGGTCCGACTAGTAACACGTTCGAGCTGGTGAGGCAACTGTACGCGACGGTTTGTGCCCCGCGCCAGATTCTGGGCGCGATGCGCGACGAACTCGACGAACTCGACATCTACTTCTCCGACGGCCGACACGAGTACCGGTACGACGGCCTGAGCAGCGGCGAAAAGATGACCCTCTTACTGTTGATCCGCTTCGCGTCCGAACACATCCACCGCTCGATCGTGTTGATCGACGAACTCGAACTGAACCAGCACCCGATCTGGCAACGACGGCTGCTGCACCTGCTGCCCAAAATGGGCGAGCGGAACCAGATCATCGCTACCACGCACTCGCCGTACCTGCGCGACGCGGTGCCCCCGCACGCGGTCATCGAACTGGGAGGCATCGACGACGGCACCGGGAGCAAGTGATGCCCGTTTTCCTCGTGTGTGAAGGTCAGCACGGGAGCCTCGACGAGCGCGTGCTGAACGCGCTCGTCGTCCAACCGTCCGCGCCCACGGTGCAAACGGCCCCGGCCGGTAGCGACACCTCGCTGGGCTCGGTCTGCCAATACATCGAACGCCCCAAGCCCCAAAGTGCGCCGCCCGCCCCACCGGACGTTGCGGTTGCGGTCGCGGATCGAAACTACAGGCCGCGCGCTGAAGCGGACGCAACTTGGAACAACGCCGCGCGCCGTCGGTTCGTTTGGCGACGACACGAGATCGAGAACTATCTGCTCGAGCCGCGCGTCGTTCTCGAACTGTTCGACAACTTTCGAGCCGCGGTTCCACCGCCGTGGGCCGCAGGTCTTCCGGCGTCCGAAGCGGCCGTCGGTCTGTTCTTGCAGACGCGCGCGGCGCCACTCGTCGAGAACCACGCGGCCGAAGTGCTCAGGGCCGAACTGGTACGCGCGCTCAGCCCGCACGGGTTGCGCTTCGGGGTCCGCGCCCCCGCCCCACCCCAAGGCGCGTTCGCACCC
>JAYUBA010000106.1:0-2638 GCA_043741075.1 Frigoriglobus sp. | reverse complement strand
CTGGACGAAGAGATCGTGGCGTTCTTCCTCCCACTCTGGGGGGACGGTCGTATCGCGGCCGAAGTCACCCAGTTTCGTCCCGAACACCTCGCAACTCTTGCCGGCCTGATCGCGCGGGCGAAGCGCCCCGGCCACACGACCCGCGCCGGCCGGAGTGCAGCGCACGAACCCGCGCCGGCCGGCAACCGTGACGAGGCTCTCCAGCTCCAGACTCTGGGCGACTTGATCGGCCCGTGGGAGGAACACCTGGACCGCCTCCGGCCGACGCACCTGGTGATCTCCCCGCACGCACTGGCCAATCTGCTCCCGCTCCATGCGGCCCGGATCGGGAGTGGGGCTCTCGTCGATCGACTGCCGGTCACCTACCTGCCGACCCCGGCCGTGGCGCGAGAGGTCGGTAGGAGAAGAAAGCCGGTCGGCGGACGCGTGTTGGTCGTCGGGAACCCGGAACGGAACCTGCCGCAGGCCGAAGACGAGGCACGGGAGGTCGCCCGGGAGTGGGCCGGCCGGGGGGCCGAGGTCACCTTGCTCATCGGTCCCCGAGCGAGCGTGGACGCTGTCCGGCACTTCGCCCCGGCGTCGAGCGTGATCCACTTCGCCTGCCACGCCACCTTCGACAACCGTGAATACCTCCGATCCGGGGTGCGGCTCGCCGACGGATTGTTGACAGCCAGGGAGATCGTCTCGGACCTGTCACTCGATCACGCCGCGCTCGTCTACCTGAGTTCCTGCGACAGCGGACGAGCGGTGGCGGGTGTGACGAACGAGCTTCTCGCGCTCACCCGTGCCTTCCTGTACGCCGGGACACCGACGGTCCTCGCCTCCCTGTGGCCCGTCGATGACGAGGCCGGGAAGAGCTTCGCCTCCTGCTTCTACCGCTCCTGGAAGGGTGGCTCCCGCCCGGCCGGGTTGGCGTACCAGGAAGCGCTACTGGCCACCCGGGCGCTGTTCGACGACGACTGGGTGATGTGGGCACCGTTCGTGCTGGTCGGCGACTGGGGACCAGCTCAATGACAGGTGGCTTAACGTATGGAGGACGTCGAGGAATGTGACGCTGGGACCTGTCGTTTCCGCGACATCATCAATCTCAAGCGGCCAAGTTCAGTAGGCGTTCCGCGGTGGCCCGGATTTCCCCCTCGGTCAGCCCTGGACGTAGAACCGCGTGGATTTCCTCGGCCAGGAGTTCCCGCCGCCACGCCCGCCGCTTGTCCGCGTGACTCGGCCGCCGCGCACCGTCGTCCCACGGGGACGCACTCCGGTGCCCGACCAACCCATCATTGTCTCGCCCCCACGCCCACGCCTCGGTCATGGTGAACGTCCACAGGCACACGTGGAACGCGCCCACGCTCGCCGGCACCCGCCGGACCTGTTGCTGACCCGCCCCGACGACGTCCTTGCAATCCCGGAAGGTCGTTTCCAACGAGAACCTACCGGCGACGGATTCGAGGATGTCCGCCACGGTCGCGGCCGGGTCCGTGCAGAAGAACGCGACCCACCCCTTGGGCTCGTCCACCATCACCACCCGGATCGCGCCCCCGGCCGGTCGCCACGTCGCCACGAACGACTTGTACCGCTTGGCCGTCGCCTTCCCGTACAGGGTGAACGTCCCACTCGCCCACCCGCGCTTCTGCCCGCCCCGCTTGGCGAGCGAGATCCGGGTCTCCCCGTAGGTCGGCTGTGGGCCGGGCCGGGACTTCGGCTTCGGCCCCGGCACCGTCCACAGGGCCGCGTCCTTCCGCAGCCGACTGACCACGGTCACGGCGAGTGCCCGCAGGGGCTTGAGGAACGGGGCGGTGGCGTACGCCCCGTCGGTCACCACCCACATCGGCTTGCCCAGGTGCTGGAGCCACGACACCGCCCACCGCACCAACTCGACGGCCAACTCCAACTTGGTCCGGAACGGCGGCCGGTCCGCCGGGGCCATGGCGGCGAGGGTCTTCTCCCGGATGTACAGTCGGGCGAGCACCGGGAGGGCGATGACGCCCCACGCCGGGTGGCACCCGAGCAGCCCGAGGACGACCCACACGTGCCCGTACACGAACGGCGAACCGGCCGGCCCCGGCGTCGGGTTGTGATGCACCCCGGCCCCCTGCACGTGTCGCCCGTACCGCTCGGTCGGGGTGTCGTCGATGGCGAACGTCAGCCGCTCGGCGTCGGCGACCAGTGGCTTTACCGCCCCGTGCAACAGCCGGGCGGCGATCGAATCGGCACGCGTGCCCGCGGCCGCCACCGTGGTGTAGCACGGTCGGTACTCCCCGCTCAGCCCGGTGGCCCGGATCCAACTCGTCACGGTTCGCCGGCCGCGGGCCAGGACGGCACCGACGAGCAGCCACGCCAGGCGCGGGGCCGACCGCGGGTCGAGGGCGGACGCCAGACGGGAAAACCAGTGGCACGACGGGGGCAGCGGGTGCGATGATGGCATGGCCGGTTCCGTCCGGGGTCGGTGGTCGTGTGGTAACGCCATCGTCCCGGATGGGCCGGCTCTCGTCCACCTCCGGCGAATCAGTTGCTCAAATACAGGAAGTCGCGGAAACTACAGTCGTTCATGGCAACCGATTCCCTTGGGCGCTTGCGTCATATGTTTGTAAAGCCGGAGTTTGGAACTTCCGCGAGCCGAGCGGGTTTTGCTTCCACGGAG
>JAYUBA010000105.1:0-2638 GCA_043741075.1 Frigoriglobus sp. | reverse complement strand
GAGCCGGCGTCGGGCGTCGCGTCGCCGCCGGTCAGCCCCGAAGCCACGACGACCACCTCGGCATGAACGAGTTCCGTCCCGTTGCACACTACTGTAGCCGGCCTCCGTGAGGCCGGTCCGGGGTCACAGACCCCGGCTACAGAAGCGCCGAGTTGCTCGCCGAACTTCGCGGTCACGCCGTCGCGGAATTCCACACCGGCCGTCACCGCTTCATGCACTAACGCCGCGTCGAAGGCTTCGCGCGACAGCGCCACCCCGCCCGGCAGTTTCACGCGTGCGGTGTGCCGGCCCGCGGCGATGCACGCGTCGCGTAGCGGGACGCCGCCCGCCAGCACGCCGCCCAGCCCCAGTCGCTTCAGCGTGCCGACGGCGGCCCCGTTCACGCAGCACCCGCACACCTTGGGCCGCGGGAAGCGGGCCTTATCGACGAGCAGCACCGACGCGCCGCGGCGGGCCAGTTCGCGCGCCGCCACCGCGCCCGCCGGCCCGGCCCCGATAACGAGCGCGTCGAAGAACCTACCCCCCCCGCCCCCCTCCCTGAAGGGAGGGGGGAGTAAATCCGGCTCCCCCCTCCCTTCAGGGAGGGGGGTAGGTTCTTCACTCATTCCCTACTCCACGAGAGCAGAAAGCGGCACGGGAACTGGCCCTTCACCGTCGCGCCGTGAAGGCCGCCGCGGTCGGCCAGGGCGAGCGCCTCCTTCGGCGTGAACGCAGACCGGACCGACGCGGGGCCGTCGAACCGCACCACCGGCGACCGGGTTAGCAGCCGGCACGCGACCCACACCGCACCGTAGTTGAACCGCGAACGCGAGAGATCGTTCACCAGGATCGTGCGCCCCGCCGCGTTCTCCATGTTCGCGAGAAGCGCGACCGCTTCGTCTTCGCCCAGGTGGTGCAGGAACAGCGAACACGTGACCACATCGAAGTCGGTGGGCAGGCGGTCGCGGAGCGCGTCGTGAACGAAGAACCGGACGGCGCTCGGCTCGCGAGCCGCCTCGGCGATCGCGGTCGGGCTGAGGTCGCAAGCGGCGATGTCGAGCGCGACGCCGGCGCGATTCGCGCGGGCGAGCAGTTTGCGGGGCACGTCGCCGCTGCCGGTCGCCACGTCCAGCACGCGCACCGTTCGTTTCAACGCGCCCGCCAGTTTCGCGACCGCGGGCCACAGCACACTGGCGCTCCCGCCGAAGCGGTTCAGCCGCGCCAGCCCCGCGAGCGCGCGGCGGTGTTCGGCCGGGTCGAGGGCCGGGTCGTCCATCAGTTCGGGGACGCGCTCACGCGTTCGCAGACCGTCGGGCACCGGTGCGGCTCCGCGGGTGTGGGCGGGGCTATTGTAAGGCGGCAACTCTCACCCCGCGCGCTCGAGCGCGCGGGCGAAGTCCACGAACACGCCGTTCGTCCAGCCGAACCCTTCCACCAGCCCGTACACGCCGTGTTCCGGCTCGCGGTGCGGTTCGGCCACGTTGTACTTCTCCAACATCGTACCCATCGCCGTGAAGCCGTGCGCGCACGTGTTGCACCACCGCTTCCGCACCTCGGTCGCCTCGGCCGTGAAGCCGTAGCGGTCCAGCCCGGAGGCCGCGAGCCACTGGAGCGGCGCCCACCCGTTCGGGTACGCCCACTGCCGGCCGGGGAACGGGTCGAGCGACGTGACCAGCCCGCCCGGTAGCAGGAACTTGGGCAGCCACCGCGACACCATCTCGCTCGCCTGCGCCGGCGTCGCGAGTCCGGCCCACAGCGGGAAGAACCCGGCCAGCGATAGGCACGGACACCGGACCTCACTCTTCCACTCGAAGTCGAAGAAGAAACCCTTGTCCGCGTCCCACATCAGCTCGCGCATCGTCGCCGCGCGGGCCTCGGCCGCCTCGCGCCAGTAGTGCGAGTCAGACGCCGCGCCGAGCTGCCCCAGCGCCCAGGCGAAGTCCACTTCGCGCGCGTACAGGATGCCGTTCAGGCACACCGGCAGGTGGTCCATCCACCGCCCGGACTCGGTGCCGGGGCGGTCCCCGTCGCACCGCGTCGAGTGGTCCCAGCCGCTCTCGCACGACGCCAGGAAGTGGCTGTAGTTGATGTCGTGGTACCGCGACAGCCCGCGGTACTTCCGCCGCTCGTGCGGGTGCTTCTCGCCGAGCCAGCACGTCTCGTGTTCGCGGACCGCCAGCCGGATCATGCGGCGCAGGTACTCGTCCGCGTCGGCGTCGCCGCGGGCCGCCTTGATGCTGTGCGCCAGGCGGATCAGCATCGTGAAGAACGGCGGCTGGCTGCGCGAGGTGAAGTAGTACCGGTTGCCGTTGGGGATGAACCCGAACCGCTCGACCATCGCGGCCATGTTCTCGGCCATGTCGAACAGGAGCCACTCGTGCGCGGTGCCGACGAGGCCGAGCGCGGTGAAGTAGCTGTCCCAGTAGTACATCTCTTGGAACAACGGGCGGGCCGGTTCGGTGGCGGGCACGAGGTACGGCCGCGGCAGGCCGATGAGCGTGGCGGAGTCGTGCGGGTGGAAGCGGATGAGCCGGTCCCAGAACGCGGTGATGTAATCGAGTACCGGCCGGTAGCCGGTCTGGGCGGGCAGCGTCATCGGTCCCTCGAACACGTCCGTGTCCCTCTTCGCATCTGTCTTCGCCCCGACGGGGCGTCGGGT
>JAYUBA010000104.1:0-2640 GCA_043741075.1 Frigoriglobus sp. | reverse complement strand
CGTGAGCTTTGGCAGGCCAGAGGCCCACCCCACGAAAGCCGAAACGCCCCGGCGAAGCCGGGGCGTTTCAAGTTATTCGTTTATCTCAGCTTAGCGCCAGCGAACGGCGAAGCACGAGTTGCCCAGCACCACCAGTTCGCGCTCCGCGATGCCCTGGTTCTCCAGCGTGTCGAGCAGGTCTTCCGCGTCGCACAGGGCGGACACCGTCGTCAGGTGCCAGTCGGTGCGGGTGGTCGGCGTCAGATGGCGCCCGCAGGTCAGCGTCTCGGCGGCGGTGTCCGCGCTCGAGATGGTCAGTTCGCCCGCCAGCGCTTCCACCGGCTCGGTCCGCGCGATGAGGACGTAGACCGCGGTGAGACCGCCGGCGACCGCGACGACCGTCAGGAGGGTGAGAACCATGACCAGCCCCCGTACACGCAGTGACTCTCGGATGTGACGGAACCCTAGAACAGGAAGTCCGCCAGGAGTCAAAAAAAGCGGCGAAAGGTCGGAATCCGTTCGCTTGATTTGAGTCGGGCGCGAACTCTCCAGACGGGCGCGAACTTCGTGTTCTCTTTCCGGATGTGGCGGTCGCGGGCCGTCCCGCGTCGCTACGTGCATTATACCCGACGCGAATACCGACTGCGCAATAACAGCGGCTCAGGCGGAGCCGGCCGTTTGGGCGTCGCGGGCGATCAGGTCGTTCACCCGCTGTGCGAACGCGACCGGGTCGCTCACCTTCGATCCCTCCGCAATCACCGCCTGCTCGTACAAGAGGCGGGCGTAGAGGTCGAGCCGCGAGTCGGTTGCTTTAATAGAGTGCAACTTTCGTACCGCTTCGACGGTCGCGTGGTTGGGATTCAGTTCCAGCACCCGCTTCGCGCTGCCGGCGTCGCGGCCCATGCGCTCCATCAGACGCTCCATGTGCGCGGACATGCCGAAGGTGCCCGCCACGAGGCACGCGGCGCTCTCCGTAAGTCGGTTGGTGAGCCGCACCTCGGACACGTCGGGGAGTTTCTCCTTGAGCGCCGCGAGGAGCGGGGCGAACTTCTCCTTATCGCCGGCCGGCACCTCCCCGGTGCCGGCCGCTTCGCCGCGGTCCGCCGCGACCAACTTCTTCCCCTTGTACTCGCCGAACTGCGGGATCGAGAACTCGTCGATCGGGTCGGTGAGCAGCAGTACGTCCCGCCCCTTCGCGCGGAACGCTTCAAGGTACGGCGAGTGCCGCAACTGCTCCGCGGATTCGCCGATCAGGTACGCGATCTCGGTCTGGTCGGTCGGCATCTTCTCGACGTACTCGGCGAACGTGGTGAACTTCCCCGCTTCGGTGTTGGCGCTCTCGAAGAGGAGCAGGTCGGCGACCTTGTCGCGGTTGGCGTAGTCGCGGGTCAGCCCCTCCTTCAGCACGGTGCCGAAGCCCGCGTAGAACGCGCGGTACTTGTCGTACTCCAGGTTCTTCATCCCCGCGAGCGATTCGAGCACGTTCTTCACCACGCTCTTCTGGATCGCGTCGAGCAGCGGGTTCTGCTGGAGGATTTCGCGCGACACGTTCAGCGGCAGGTCGGCGGAATCGACCACGCCCTTCACGAACCGGAGGTAGGTGGGGAGCACCTGCTCGCACCGGTCCATGATGAGGACGCGCTGGACGTACAGCCGCAGCCCGGCGACCTGCTCCTCGTAGTCGAAGCCGAACGGCTTGTGCGCCGGGACGAACGCGAGCACGCGGAACTCGGTCTTCCCTTCGGCCGCGTAGTGGATCACGTCCGCGGGCGCGTCGGTGTCGTGGGCGAGCGACTTGTAGAACTCCTCGTACTCCTCCGGCTTCACCTCGCTCTTGCTGCGGAGCCAGATCGC
This sequence comes from Frigoriglobus sp., assembly GCA_043741075.1. Lineage (GTDB taxonomy): Bacteria > Planctomycetota > Planctomycetia > Gemmatales > Gemmataceae > Gemmata. The sequence continues at coordinate 807 of JAYUBA010000104.1, read as the reverse complement.
CTTGCGCGAGTTCAGCGTCTCCTCGGCCGTCTCCTTCTTCGCCTCCTCGCCTTCGCCGATTTCCTTCTCCACGTCCATGACGACGGGGTGTTCGAGGAAGTCGGAGAACTTGCGGACGAGCTGCCGGAGCCGCCACGCGTCGAGGAAGTCCTTCGCGTCGTCCTTCAGGTGAAGGACAACATCCGTGCCGCGGGCCGGCTTCTCGGCCGCTTCGAGGGTGTAACTGCCCTGGCCGTCGGAGTCCCACCGCGTCGCGTCGGAAGGCGAAGTCCCGGCGGCGCGGGTGACGACGGACACCTTGTCGGCGACCATGAACGCGGAGTAGAAGCCGACGCCGAACTGCCCGATGAGGCCGGGCGCGTCGCCGGTCTTGCCGGCGCGCTTCGCGGCTTCGAGGAAGGCCTTCGTGCCCGACTGCGCGACGGTGCCGAGGTTGTCGATGACCTCCGCCCGCGTCATGCCGATGCCGTTGTCGGAGATGGTGAGCGTGCCGGCGGCGGCGTCCGGCGTGAGCTTGATCTTCCAGTCGGTGTTGCCGTCGAGTTTGTCGGCGTTGGCGAGCGCGTCGAACCGCACCTTGTTGATGGCGTCGGACGCGTTGGAGATGAGTTCGCGGAGGAAGATTTCGCGGTCGGAGTACAGCGAGTGCGTGATGAGGTGGAGCAGTTGCTTGAGTTCGGCTTTGAATTCGAGCGTTTCGGCGGGCATGGTGAATCTCCGGTTGTAAATGCGAACGAGGGCCGTGGCGCCCCTCGTTTTCCCAACATTGTATGCGCCGGCTGCTCACCGGAGCGGGGGGCGTAAGCC
>JAYUBA010000103.1:0-8728 GCA_043741075.1 Frigoriglobus sp. | reverse complement strand
CCGTGCGGCCCTGCCCGTCCGTGAGGCGGCCGTCGTCGAGCACTTGGAGGAGCGTGTTGAATACGTCCGGGTGGGCCTTCTCGATCTCGTCGAACAGCACCACCGAGTACGGCCGGCGGCGCACCGCCTCCGTGAGTTGACCGCCCTCGTCGTACCCGACGTAGCCCGGCGGCGCGCCGACCAGACGCGACACCGTGTGCTTCTCCTGGTACTCGCTCATGTCGATGCGGATCATCGCCTTCTCGTCGTCGAACAGGAACTCCGCGAGCGCGCGGGCGAGTTCCGTTTTGCCGACGCCGGTCGGGCCGAGGAAGATGAAGCTGCCGATCGGCCGGTTCGGGTCCTTCAGCCCGCTGCGGGCGCGGATCACCGCCTCCGCGACGGCCTCCACCGCCTCGTCCTGCCCGATCACGCGCTTGTGTAACTCGTCGCCGAGGTGGAGGAGCTTCTGCTTCTCGCCTTCCAGCAGGCGCGTGACCGGCACGCCGGTCCACCGGCTCACCACGGCCGCGATCTCCTCCTCACCGACCTCCTCCTTGATGAGCTTGTTGCCCTTGTCGCGGGAAGAGGTCGATTCCGCCGCCGCGAGTTGCTTCTCCAGGTCCGGCAGTGTGCCGTACTGGAGTTCCGCGGCGCGGGAGAAGTCGGCGGCCCGCTGCGCCTGCTCGATCGCGAGCTTCGTCTGCTCGATCTGTTCGCGGATCGACTGCACCTGCTGCACGGCCTGCTTCTCGGCCTGCCACCGGGCGCGCATCGCGTCCGCGTCGGCCTTCAGGTTGCCGAGTTCGTGCTCCAGCTTTTCGAGCCGGTCCTTCGACGCGCGGTCCGTCTCCTTTTTGAGCGCCTCGCGCTCGATCTCCAACTGCATCACGCGGCGACTGAGTTCGTCCAGCTCGGCGGGCATGGAGTCGATCTCGGTGCGCAGCTTCGCGGCCGACTCGTCCATCAGGTCGATGGCCTTGTCCGGCAGGAACCGGTCGGCGATGTACCGGTTCGACAGCACCGCGGCCGAGACCAGCGCCGCGTCCTTGATGCGGACGCCGTGGTGAACCTCGTACCGCTCCTTCAGCCCGCGGAGGATGCTGATGGTGTCCTCCACCGTCGGCTCGCCGACCAGCACCGGCTGGAAGCGGCGTTCGAGTGCCGCGTCCTTCTCGACGTGCTTGCGGTACTCGTCGAGGGTGGTCGCGCCGATGCAGTGCAACTCGCCGCGCGCGAGCAGCGGCTTGAGCAGGTTGCCCGCGTCCATCGCGCCTTCGGACTTCCCGGCCCCGACGATGGTGTGCATCTCGTCGATGAACAGGATGATGCGGCCTTCGGACGAGGTGACTTCCTTCAGCACGGCCTTGAGCCGCTCCTCGAACTCGCCGCGGTACTTCGCCCCGGCGATGAGCGCGCCCATGTCGAGCGCGACGATCATCTTGTCCTTCAGCCCTTCGGGCACGTCGCCGCGAACGATCCGCTGCGCCAGCCCTTCGACCACGGCGGTCTTGCCCACGCCCGGTTCGCCGATGAGTACCGGGTTGTTCTTGGTGCGGCGGCTGAGCACCTGCATGACGCGGCGAATCTCCTCGTCGCGGCCGATGACCGGGTCGAGCTTGCCGAGCCGCGCGAACTGTGTGAGATCGCGGCCGTACTTTTCCAGCGACTGGTACGTCTCTTCCGGGTTCTGCGACGTGACGCGCTGGTTGCCGCGCACCTCCTTCAGCGCCGACAGCAGCCGGTCGCGGGTGAGGCCGAACTCTTTGAGAGCCTGGCCCGCGGTGCCGGCGTCGTCGGTCGCGGCGAGCAGCAGGTGCTCGACGGACACGTACTCGTCGGTCAGCTTCTTGGCCTCGCGCTCGGCCGCGTCGATGAGCTTGACGAGCCGCTGCGCGAGCCGCGGTTCCACGTCGCCGGTGACGCGCGTCAGCTTGTCCAGCTCGCGCTGGAGTTTGACGGTGACGGCATCGACCGACACGCCGGCCTTCCGGAGAATCGCGGGCGCCAGCCCCTTCTCCTGATCGAGCAGCGCCAGGAGCGCGTGTTCGACATCCACCTGCTGGTGGTTGAGCCGGGCCGCGAGCTTCTGCGCCCCCGCGAGCGACTCGCGGGCCTTCTCGGTGAACTGGTTCAGGTCCATGTGTGTCGTTCCTCCCGACGGCCTCCGGTGTGTGGAAGCGGGCGTCGGAGATTAGAGAAGGGGGCGATGAAAGTGATTCACGCCGGCGTTTGCAGATTTGCCAGTTCCGCGCGCAAGTTCGCCCGCGCCCGCTGTTCCCCTTCCTCGAACATGATTTGCGTGTGGTACACGCGCGCGGTCGCCAGGAACCGCCCCAGCACCGCGGCGCGGCCGGAGCGGTAGCCCGCGTCCGGCACCCACGCGTACTCCTTGCGGATGTCCGCCGCGTAGCGGGCGTACCGCTCCTCCGACGCGCCCAGGATGGCGAGGTCGGCGTCGAGCAGCACCTGCGTGTCGCGCGCGGCCGGCGCGTGGCCGTCGGCGGCGTGGGCCGTCGCCCAGATCATGTTCACGACGCGCTCGATCCCGGACGACGGCACGCCGATCGGCCCGAGCAGATCGACGGCCAGGTCGCCGCTCCGGCGCTCGTTGTCCTTCGCGCGCGAGTCGTACACCGCGTCGTGGAACCAGATCGCTAGGTGCAGCGCGTTCGGGTCTTCGACCGTCGCGCCGAGGCGCTCGACCACCTTGAACATCTCGCCGAGGTGTTCGAGGTTGTGGTAGTGCCGCTCCGGGGCGGTGTACGCGGCCACCAGCACGTCGAACACCGGGTACGCGTCGGCCGGGGCGACGCGGTACTTCTCCAGTACCCGCACCCAGCCCTTTTGCATCGACTCCTGGCGTTCGGGTGAAACCATGAGGGCGAAGGCTCCCGGTCGGGTGAGGGGCGGGTAGTGGTACAGTTTGGCGACCGAGTGCCTGAAATCACAGAGCAGTCGGGGTCAAACTGTACCACTACCTGCGAGGGGCTGCGCTTGCCGTGGGCGACCGGCCGCGGGTATAGTTTACTCACCCGTCGCGTGCGCGTCTTTTCTCGTGCGAGTACCCGTTCCGCCGGAGCGTTCATGTCCGCCGCACCCCCGCCGGCAATCGAGCAGCGCCTGGCCGCGCTGGTGCCGCGCGTGCGGGCGCTACGGGTGGCGCGCGGGGCGAGCCTGCTCGCCGTCGCGGCGCTCGCCGGCGCGTCCGCGGTGGTGCTGCTCGACGCCGCGTTCCCGCTGCCCGCGTGGGCGCGGGGGCTGTTCCTGTCGGTCTGGCTCACCGCGTCCGGCGTGCTCGCGTGGCGGTGGGTGCTGGTGCCGTGGCGCGCGGAGATTCCGCTCGCCGAGGTGGCCCGCGCGTTGGAGAAGCGACTCCCGGAATTGGGCGAACGGCTCCGCGCGGCCGTCACCGACGACGCGGCCGGGCCGTCCGATGCGGTCCGCGCCGCCGTCGCCGAGGACACCGCGCGGCGGACGAAGTCGGTCGATCTCGCGCGGGCGCTGCGCGTGAAGCCGGTCGCGTGGCTGGCCGCGGGCGCGGCGGCGCTGGCGCTCTCCGTCGTGGCGACGGCGGCCCTCGGGCCGGGCAGCGGCGACCGGTTCCGGCGCGTGGCGGCCCCGTGGCACCGGGCCGGCGGGGCCGCGGTTCGCGTGATCGTGACCTCCGGCGAACCGGTGGTGCGGCGCGGCGGTCCGGTCACGCTCACCGCCTACGCCGAGCGAACCGGCACCGCCCCGGCCGTACCGGCGGACGCGGCCCTGATCGTCCGCGACGGGCCGGACGCGCCCGAAGCGCGGCTGCCGATGACCGGCGACGGGACCGCGTTCCACATCACCCTTCCGTGTGTCGCGGCCGACTTCGAGTACGGCGTCGAGATCGGCGCGGCCCGGAGCGAGTGGTTCCGCGTGACCGCGCTCGACGCGGTGGACCTCGCCGACGGCACGCGCGTCGAGATCGTTTCGCCGGAGTACGCGAAGCGGCCGACGCGCGTCTTCGCGGGGCTGGCGGACATCGACGGCCTCCAGTTCGGCGCGGTCACCTTTGAACTGAAGTTCACGCAACCGGCCGCGGTCGCGCACCTCGACTGGCGCCCGGAGGGCGCCGCGAAGTCGGACGTGATCGCGCTCGACCTCGCCCCGGACCGCCGCGGCGCGACGGGCACGTTCCCCCTGACCGCCGGCGGCGTGCTGCGGCTCGTCCTGGTGCGCGAAGCGGACGGCAAGAAGCTCCGCACCGACACCGCGGTGAGCGTGCGCGCCGTCCGGGACGAGCCGCCGCGGTTCGAGGAGGTGAGCGGGGTCGCGGCGCAGGCCCGCACCGCGCGCCCGAACGCCCGCGTGCCCATCGCCTTCGTCGCGCGCGACGACATGTGCGTGTCCGGCGCGGTTCTGGAGTACGTCCTCGCATCGTTCGACTCGAAGTCGGTCGCGGTGCCGGTCCCGCTCACCGGCGCGGGAACCGCGCGCGCGAGTGGGCACCTCGACTTCGATCTCGCGGGCAAGGGGCGCGAGGGCGAGACGATCCGCTTCCGCCTCCGCGTGACCGACAACCGGGCGCTCGATGACCCGAAACTCGCGCCGCAGGACGCCTTCTACCCGCCGAACGGGTGGAGCGAACTGAAGCTGAGCGCGACCGCCCCGCCGCTCGACCAACAAGACATCATCTGCCAGCGCGACGCGCTTCACGACGCGCTCGCGGGCGCGAGCAGTGAGCTGAAAAGCGCCGCCGCCGAAGCCGACGCGCTCCGCACCGAAACGGCGGGGCGCTCGGCCCTCGCGGTCGATCAGACGGTCCGCCTGAACGACGCGCGCGGGAAGGTCCGGGCGGCGGCTGTGCAACTGCTCGACGCCGCGCGCGACGCGGCGCTCGCGCCCGAACTGCGGCCCGTCGCCGACGCCGCGCGCGCGGTCGCCGAACGTCCGTTGAAGGCCGCGGAGGATGCGCTCCGCACGGCCGAAACGGACGACCCCACCGCCCGCAGGGACGCGTTCACCGCCGCGTGTGCGCACCTCGCCGAAGCGGGCACCGCGCTGGGCGACCTGTTCGACCGCAACGCGAAGCTCGCGCGCGATCGGCTCGACCGCGCGAAGCTCGCCGCGCTCGCCGCGGACCAGGCCGCGCTCGCCGAAGCGGCCAACACCGGCGGGGCGGACCTTCCCGCGCGGCAGCGGGAGTTGCTCGCGCGGCTGAACGCGATCGTCGCCGGGAGCGAACCGCTCCGGCTCGCCGCGGGGGCCGCGAAGGGGGAGGAGGTGCGCCGGCTCGCGGCCGAACTCGCCGAACTCGGCGCGCGGCTCCGCGAACTCGACACGGCCGCCAAGCAGACGGCCGCCGACGCCCGCGCCGCGCTCGCCGGGGCCGTCGCCCGCGAGCAGGACGCGCTCGGCAAGCGGGCGGCGGCGCTCTTCGGCACGCTGGACACGGCCGCCCGACTGGCCGGCGTCGCGCTCCCCGTGCCGGACGACTCCCGCCGCGTCGCGGACCTCGCCGCCGCGGGCCAGACGGTCGAGGCGCTCGCCGAGTTGGAGAAGTACGCGCAGGCACTCGAACGGATCGCGACCGCCTTCGACAAGTGGCACGCCGACCGCACGGACCCGAAGTCGGCCGCGAAGCAACTCGCGCTGTGGCAGGACGACATCCGCGCCCGCTACCTCGCCGCCGCGAAGGGCGGGTTCGCCAAACCGCCGGACGGGCGGGCCGCGCTGCGGGCGGAGCAGACGGCGCTGCACGCCGCGATCCGGGCGCTCCCGCTCCCGCCGGACGACGGCGTGCGGGCGGCCCGCGACGACGCCGCGCGGCACGCCGACCGGGCGAACGCGTGCCTCGCGCCCGACCGCGCCGGCGCGGACGCGGCGATGAAACTCGCCGCCGCGGCGCTCGTCCGGCTGGCCGAGCGCACGCCCACCGTCGCCGAGCGGTGGGCGAAGAGCCTGCGCGAGTTCGAGAAGCTGCGGCTGGAACTTGAGACGACCGGGAACGGGGTCGATCAGGTGCTGAAGGGGGCCGACGGAAAGGCGCCGGACGCGGCCATTAGCGCCGCAATCGCCAAGAGAGTCGCCGCGCACGCGGAGCGGCAGCGGAAGCTCGTCGCGGCGGTCGCCGCGCTCGACCTGCCGGGGTTGGGCGAGCGGCAGGCCCGCGTCGTCGTCGCGCTGAAGGCCGCGGCGAGTGACTTACAGGACGGTTTTCCGCTCGACGTGCCGGCGTCGCAGTTGTGGGTGCGGCGCGAGTTCGAGCGGTTGAAGCTCGTACTCGAAGGGCACCCGCCGCCGGACGCGAAGGCCGAGGATCTGTTCCGCAAGCTCGCGGCGCTCGCCGACGCACTCGACGCGCACGGCCCGGTCGTCACGAAGCAGCAACTCGAACCGGGGTTGCCCGTGGTGCAGGACGCCAACCGGCTGTTCGCGCTCCCCGTCGCGGCCGAAGCCCCGGCGCTCTGGAGCGACGCCCGCGCCGCGGTGCAGGGCGCGGAGGCGGCGCTCCGCGACGCGAAGCCGGACGAGGTTCGTCGCCGCGTCCGCGCCGCGGCCGACGCACTGGGGCGGCTCTCCGACCGCCTCAACGGCAACGAATCGGACCTGGACCGCGTCGCCCGGCTGGCCGCGAGTCGCCGGCTCGGGGCGGAGAAGCCGAAGGAGCTGACGACTTCCGACGAAGCGGTTCGGCAACTCGGCCGCGAGGCGGACGAACTGTTCGCCACCCGCGTCGGCGCGGCCGGGCAACCGCTCAAGAAGCGGGCGCTCGACCTGTACGCGAAGCTCCGCGCGAAGGCCGACCCCGACCGCGCCGGAACCGACCTCAAGGCACTCGCCACCACGCTGGACGAACTGGCCGCGAAGATGGCCGACATCGCCGAACTGACCGCCGGCGTCGGTCGCGCCGCGCCCGTCGCGCCGCCCGCCGCGGACAACTTCCTGCCGTCGAAGCCGCTGGCCGACGCGCTCCGCGACCTCTCGACGGAGCAGCGGTCGCTACACGCTCAGGTGACGAACTTCGCGGCCGAACTCGCGGCCCGCCTCCGCCCGGCGGCGGCGAACCCGTTCGCGGCACTCGGAACGGAGCAGCGCGCCATCGCTTCCGAGGCGCTCGCGCTGGCGAAGCAAGTCGCCACGGCACCCGCGACCAACGCGGCCGGAGCCGCGTGGCTCGCGGCCGACCAACTACTCATCGGGAGAGTGCGTTCCGCGAAGGACGCGGCGGGGCACGCGGCCGACTCCTTCCGCCGGCTCGCGACGGCGGGCGGCAATCGGGCGTGGGGGACGTTCGCCGCACGACAGGACGCGCTGACCACCGACTTGGCCGCGTTGCTCGACTCCCCGAACGCGGCGGTGGCGCAGCAGGTCGCGCGCGCGAACGAACTCGCCCGCTTTGAGAGCGAGTTCGCGGCGCGGCTCGAAGCCGCGGCGAAGACGTTCGCCCCGGACGACGCGCCCGGCCGTGCGCTGATCGACGCCGCGAAGGCACTGACCGCTGCCGCGAAACCTCTCGCCGAAGCGACAAAGAAGATGAGCGCGGGCGCGACCTCGGAGGCCGAAAAGCACCGCGCCGCGGTTGACGCGCTGCTCCGCACTGCGGCCGAAAAGGTGGCCGCGACGGCACCGCCCGCCGGCGCGATCTGCGCGACCGGCCGCGCCCTCCGCTCCGCCGAGCGGGCCATGCGGGAAGCACTGGACGCGCCCGCCGCGCACAAGGCCATGCGCGACGCCGCGACCGCGCTGACCGAAGCGGCGAGCGGTGTCGGGAAGTGACACGACCTGGGCCGCGACGCGATTCATGTCGCGAATGATCTCGACAAGGTGCGCTTAACCCGCGGTCGAACGACATGGCGGCCCCTCACGCTCCGGTTCCGGGGTGGGTGCCGTATCGCGTCTACTGTGGGTGGACCCGCGGTTCGACGGCTGAGAGGTCTGCGAGAGAAATGTGGCGGGATGCACCGTCGCCGGCCGTCGCCCATTCAACCTGCGCCGGGCATCCCACCGGGAGATGTGCTTGCACACGGCGTGCCGCCGTGCGGTGCTTCAGCGGAAGCGTGTTCCACTCCCCACCGGGCGAACGCGGTCAGCGCCGCGACGAGGAGTTCCGGCGCGGACGACTTCGTGAGGTGGAGGTCGAACCCGGCCGCGGCGGTGCGGCGGCGGGCCGCGTCGTCGCTCACCCCGGTCAGGGCGACGAGCAGTATTTGGTTCGGGGTCGCGCCGCGGAGCCGGCCCGCGAGTTCGCACCCGTCCATTCCGGGCATGTGGATGTCGAGTACCCCGGCCTCGAAGTCGAACGCGCCGCTCAGTTCCAGCGCGGCCGCGCCGCTGTAGCACACCCGCACGTCGGCCTCGTACAGGCGGAGCAGGTCGGCCAGCGAATCGGCCGCGTCCCGGTTGTCGTCCACAACGAGGACACGGAGCGCGAAAGGAATCGGCGTCATCACAACGACCTTCGGGCGCACCTGCCGGTGTAAGAGCATGAAGGGGCGGCCGAGCGCGGCGCTCGCGTCGGAAGGGCAGAGAAGTAGAGAGCAATGCGCGTGCCCTTGCCCGCGGGCCGCGGTGAGCGGACGGGAACGGGGCGAATCGCGCGCACCGGGTTACAGGATCAGGAAGTGAAGTGCCGCGCCGCCGGGTTCGACTACTACGTGCTGAAGCCGGCCGACCCGGTCGCACTCGCGGCCCTCATCGCGAGGTGCGCGAAACGGTAGGCATGATGAAGGGGAGACAGTTGTTCTTGCCCCTCCCCTTGCGGGAGAGGGTGGCG
>JAYUBA010000102.1:0-2648 GCA_043741075.1 Frigoriglobus sp. | reverse complement strand
TCGGTCAGTTCTTCCCCTCGAACCACCAAGTCGTGCTGAAGGCCGCGTGCGCCCGCGACGCCGACAAGATCAAGGCGTTCGCGGACCAGTGGGGCTACGAGTCCACCGAGACCGACTGGCGGAAGCTCGTCGCGCGGCCGGACATCGACGTGATCGACATCTGCACGCCCAACAACATGCACAAGGAGATCGCGCTCGCCGCGGCGGCCAACAAGAAGGCGATCCTGTGCGAGAAGCCGCTGGCGATGAACACCGCGGAGGGCCGCGAGATGGTCGCGGCGGTGGAGGCGGCCGGCGTCGCCAACATGGTGTGGTACAACTACCGCCGCATCCCGGCGGTCACCCTCGCCAAGAAGCTCATCGACGAGGGCCGGCTCGGCCGCATCTTCCACTACCGCGCGAAGTTCCTCCAGGACTGGACCATCAAGGCCGACCTGCCGCAGGGCGGGCAGGGGTTGTGGCGGCTGGACGTGGCCGCGGCCGGCAGCGGCGTGAGCGGCGACCTGCTCGCCCACTGCATCGACACGTCGCTCTGGCTGAACGGCCGCCTGGACAGCGTGTGCGCGATGACGGAAACGTTCGTGAAGGAGCGGATGCACACCCTGACGGGCAAGGTGGAGAAGGTCGGCATCGACGACGCCTGCATGTTCATGGGCCGGTACGCGAACGGGTCGCTCGCGAACTTCGAGAGCACCCGCTACGCCCGCGGGCACAAGGCCGCGTACACGTTCGAGATCAACGGCGAGAACATGAGCCTGGGCTGGGACCTGCACGACCTGCACCGGCTGCAAGTGTTCGACTACACGGACGACAGCAAGATTCGCGGGTGGAAGAGCGTCCACGTGACGGACAACAGTCCGGACCACCCGTACATGGCGAACTGGTGGGTGCCGGGCCTGTCGATCGGCTACGAGTCGAGCTTCGTGCATCAGGTGGCCGACTTCATTCAGGTGCTTGAGACCGGCACGCCGGCCGCCCCGACCTTCCGCGACGCGCTCGAAACGCAAGCCGTGCTCGACGCGATCCTGGATTCGGCGAAGGGCGAGAAGTGGGTGACCGTGGCGCACAACTGAGATGGTGCGCGGCGGACGAGGGGCGTACTCTCCATCCAGGAGGAATCAGGCATGTCCACCGCGACCGTTCAAACGCCGCTGCTGACGGCCGAGGAGTTCTACGCGCTGCCCGACCCGCCGGACGGGTCGCAGCTCGAACTCGTCAGGGGAAAGGTGGTTGCGATGGCCGGCCCTGGGGTCGAACACGGCGAGGTTCAGGTCAATGTCACTTTCGCGATCAAGTTGTTCCTGAAGCAGAACCCGCTCGGCCGCGTGGTCACCGAAACCAGCATCGTAACGGACCGCAAGCCGGACACCGTTCGCAACCCGGATGTGAGCTACTACAGCAAGGAGCGGCTCCCGCTCGACCAGCGCGTGGTCGGATACCACACCGAGGTGCCGGACCTGTGCGTCGAGGTCGTTTCGCCCTCGAACACAAAAAAGGAGATGCGGGCGAAGATTAAGGAGTACTTCTTCGCCGGTGTGCGGATGGTCTGGGTCGTGGAACCGGAGGACCGAAGCGTGACCGTACTCCGCGCACCGGACGAAGGGAGGACGCTCTACGACGACGCTATCCTCGACGGTGGGGACGTGCTGCCCGGTTTCGCGTGCAAGGTGTCCGACCTGTTCGCGTAGTGGCGGTGTGTGTGGCCGCCTTGGCCATCTTGGCCGCCTTACTCGAAAACGCCTGGGAAATCGCATGTTTTCCAAGATGACCACCTGGCCGCCTTGGGCCACCTTGGACGAACTCGCCCGTCTTCCCGCATTTGGCCCCACCGTTCCACGTGGAACGTCAGCGGAAGTTAGAATGACGCGCCGCAGAGCGTGAAAAGTCGGGTAGACAACCACCCTTCGCGCCCTCTACACTTCCAACCTTGCACCGATTCGCTTCGCCCCCTGTCGCACGGACGCGCACGGGAATGAACCTCGTCCACCTCACCGCCAGCACGTTCTTCGGCGGCCCGGAGCGGCAGATGCTCGGCCTGGCACTCGCCATGCCCGATGCCGTCCGCACCACGTTCGCCACCTTCCCCGAAGGCGGGCGCGGCGGCGCGTTCCTCGACCAAGTCCGCCAACACGGCTTCGCCACCGCCCCGCTCAAGAACGACTTCCCGAAGGTGTTCGCCACCGCGCGTGAAGTCGAAGAGTTGCTCCGCGCGACCGCGTGCGACGTACTCGTGTGCCACGGCTACAAGGCGCACATGCTCGGCCGTCTCGCGGCGCGGCGGGCCGGTGTCCCCGCCGTCGCGGTGTCGCGCGGGTGGACCGGCGAGACGCGAAAAGTAAAGCTCTACGAGTGGCTCGACCGCCGGCACATGGGCTTGATGGATCACGTGGTGTGCGTGTCCGACGGGCAGGCGGAGAAGGTGCGGAAGTGGTGCCGCGTACACGCGGGCCGCATGAGCGTGATTCGGAACAGCGCCCGCCTCGGCGCGTTCGAGAACGCCGACCCGGATGCGCGCGCCCGGCTGCTGAGGTTCTTCGCGCCTCTTGGCTTGACCTCCCCCCTGGAGGGGGAGGTCGGCGGCGCCTCGCCGACGGGTGGGGGGGCAAGCCGTGCGGATGGGCTAACGCCTTCCCCCCACCCGCCGCTGC
>JAYUBA010000101.1:0-8746 GCA_043741075.1 Frigoriglobus sp. | reverse complement strand
CGCCGGCAGCCAGACGGAAGCGGAACAGCAGGCTTCCGCGAAAGAATCCTGGGTCGCACAGTGTCTTTACTTGGCGGCCGTTTCCGACCGCGGGCGGGACGCCACGTCCGCGTACAACCCGATCGCCATCTTCAAAGCGCCCGTGACCGCCCGGCAGCGGTGGACGCGGGAGGTCCGCAACCCCAGAGACGCCGCCACCGCCGACCTACTGCGGAAGCTCGCGGCCACCGACCGCGAGTTGTTAGGCTCGTCGTTGACGAACCCGTCCTCGGACCGTTCGCGAGGGGCCACCGATCCGAAGAAGCGGTTGTCGGATTTACAGGACCAGCGGAAGGAGCTGGAGCGGCAACTGTCCGCCCATAGCGAGGCATACCGGATGTTCTTGTCTAAGTCGAAGATCGGCGAGGACGAGATACGTGCTGCCCTGCCCATCGGGACATGCCTGATCGATTTTCGCGCATACAGGCACTTGGCCCCGCCTCCGAAAGGAACGGACGAGCCGCTGGCTGAACTCCAGATGATCGCCTTCGTGATCCGACCCGGCACTGAGAAGGTGGCGCTCGTGCCGATCGGCCGATTGGAACCACTCTTCGATTCGGTCGAGCGGTGGCGGGCCACTTACGGCATCGGCAAGGTGCCATCGGCTGGCGACCCCGACCCAGCGGTAGAGTTGCGAAAGCTCGTCTGGGAGCCACTTCAGAAGCACATCGGGACGGATATCAAGACGGTCTTGATCTCGCCCGACGGCCCACTCCACGGTCTGCCGTTCGCCGCGCTGCCCGGCTCGAAGCCGAACACATACCTGCTGCACGAATACACGTTCGCTGTCGTCTCGGTGCCGATCCTTCTGCCCGAGATGATGGAGCGGAAGCCCGCACGACCGGAGGCCGCGTCGCTCCTGCTGATGGGCGGGATCGACTTCGGCGAAGGCAAGGAGCAACCGCCGTCCGTCGGCCCGACCAAGCTGCCGCCGGTGCCAACGTTCCGCAAACTGCCCGGCACGGACAGCGAGGTGAACGACTTGCGGGCGCAGTTCAAGAAGGCGTTCCCAAAGGTGACGCCGCCCGAGCCATTCACCGACGAGCAAGCGACCAAGTCCGTGTTCCTCGAACACGCGCCGAAGTCGGCGTATGTGCATCTGGCGACGCACGGGTTCTTCGCGTCGGAGAGCGAGAAGTCCGCTCTCGACCCCGGCCCACCCGAGCAAGCCCTGCGGGACTTCTGCATGGACCGGGTGCTGGTCGGGCGGAACCCCGCGATACTGTCGGGGGTCGTGTTCGCTGGCGTGAATCGTTCAGATCGCCCGAAAGAGGACGCCGTTTTGACTGCACTCGAAGCCGGCGAGTTGGATCTGAACAAGACGGAGTTGGTGATGCTCAGCGCGTGCGAGACGGGATTGGGGAAGGTGGCGGGCGGGGAGGGCGTGCTAGGTCTCCAGCGGGCGTTCCAGACGGCTGGGGCGCGAACTGTGGTGGCCAGCTTGTGGAAGGTTCCGGACGAGGAGACGCACCAACTCATGCGGGAGTTCTACCGCCGACTCTGGGACGCCAAAACGCCAGTCTCGCGGGCCGAGGCCCTGCGGCAGGCCCAACTGTGGATGCTCGACAACGCGAAGCGGAGCGGGATCCAACTGCCGGAGGTGAAGCGGGGCGTCTCGCCGCACGTCTGGGCTGCGTTCGTCCTCTCCGGCGACTGGCGCTGAGCAACCTGATTCGTATCGGAAAGCGGGAAGTCACTTGTCAGGTCTCGCCTACGGCGATCCACTGCTGTAAGATTCTCCGAGATCGGCACGGCTCAGGGGTTGCGTGAGAACCCGTTATCCCTCGTATCAAACGGGGTCACCGATTGGACCACGAACATTGGGTCGAGTGAAAATGACTCAGCCGATTCCGACTTCAAGTATGCAAGTACCGGTTGGGTGGAACCTGGCATACACGTTCCTGATCATTCTGGGCGTCTCCACCCTCCTACTGACCCACGTTGTGCATGGGGATGGCATCGCGGTCGTGACGTTGGCCGTATTGGCCGTTGCGGTACGGTGGCTGAAGAGGCCGTTTGGGACTCGGCTCGTTCGGTGGACCCTCGGCCGTTGGGGGGGCACGGACGAAGAGCGGCCGCGCACGGCCGCCGCCGTGATGGACGGTATCGAGTCGGTGGTCCGGCTTAGTCTGGCGGCGGTTCTGATCCTGAATTCCGTCCACTTGCGGGGATCGGTCGTCGGGGAGCACCTTGAGCAAGGCGGGTACGCCGCCCTCCGACTATTGCTAACCCCCGCGGATGCGGAGGATCCACCGGTCGTGGTGATCGACATCAGCGAGGTTCTCCCGTCCAATGTGAACGGCGTTGACGGGCGGCGAGCCGTGACCCCACGCGGCAAGCTAATCGATTTCCTCAAGTCCACCTCGGACGGCGGGCACGGCGAGCGGCCCAAGGCTATCGGGGTGGATATCAACTTCAGCCCCGACCGGACTCCGATTCCGGGCGACACCGAGTTTTTTGAATCATGTCTGGAGGTTCAGGGTGCGCAGGCGGGGGGCCGTCCACGGGTCTATCTCGGGGTCTTCGGCGTGGCGACTCCGCGCCAGGGTTGGCTGTGGACGGAGCGGTACGCGGATTTGGCCGCGGGGATTGAGATCCCGCGAATCGACACTGGCCACTTGCCGGCAGAGGTCATCGTTTCGTCCAAGATTGGGCCAGGCCCGCCGCCCATCGGTCTTGCACTCGCCAGGGCGTATCGGGAGCCTGACAGCAACCTGCCCCAGGACGGGGGCGTGTTCGAGGTGTACCGGACCGACCACCTGGGTGGGGAAGGAGCTTCAACGATAGTGAAGTCGTTCCTGGTTGATTACAGTTGGCTCGGGCCACTCAAGAGTAGGACCAAGCCGCTCAGCTATTACCGCGGCCACGACGACCGGCTCGCTGAACTGGCCGGGAAGATCGTACTCCTCGGGCAAGTAAAAGGGGCTCCCATCGAGGACGCATTCGTGGTGCCCGGCGAGAAGGATCCTGTCGCGGGAGTGTACCTTCACGCGTGTGCGGCCGCTACCCTGGCGAAAGCCCCTATTTGGCGGTTCAGCCCATTTGCCCGGATGACATTGGACATTCTGCTAGGTATATTGGCCGTCTTGTGGTTCACGCTCGTCAACCTGAGGGCAAGACCGGCTGGCCCAGGCCGACCGGACACCGAACTATTGCCAGCCTTCGGGTTAGTGGCCGTGTCGACCTTCTTAGCGGGGCTGGCGCTCTCTCAGTTCCGTTTGTTCTGGCCCGACTTCTACATGGCCGCGATCCTGATCGGGCTGCACCCGCTCGTGGACTGGGTCGCTCACGCTCTCCCCAGCAGCTTCGCGCGTTACGGCGGGTATCTTCTGCGAACGGTCGGCCGGGCCTGGCGGCCTAAAGAAACACAAGGCGGCAAATCCAGTTGAGCGGGAGCAGACGAGGCAACAAGCGGTTGGCGAGAGTCTCCAAACCGGCATCACGAGGGGTAGATTATGGGCAGCACGAAATCCAGGAATAGAGTGAGTATCGCAATCCTCCTGGCGAGCGGAGTCATGTCCACACTCGGCTGCGGGTCGAGACATGATGTCGCCCCGCAGCCCGAGACCGCCAGCCACAATGTACTCGCGAGGGTCATATCACCCGGAGTTTTCTGCAGAGAGGATCCCACAGACGCCGAGGGCAAGGAACTCCCCCTGGATCCGGAACGGCCTACCCTGCTTCCCGCCGGCCGCGCGTGGGTACGGTGCTCCGGTGGGGGGAAGTTGGCCGTGTACCTCCCTGGGGAAGTGAAGGTCTACACTGCCGCCGAATGGGAAGCCGTGCCGTACATCGCCGACTCGCGTCAACGCGATCTGTACGTGCAACGACTGCAAATAATCTTTAGGCAGGGGGGTAGGGATCGGGGCACCTCGGAGGGGCCGGTCATCCTCTCACCGGCGTCCGGCCATTTCATCTGCCCAAGCTCGTTCGTCCTCTGCTGGCGGCCCTTCCCGGCAGACACGCGGATCGATTTGTCGGTGATCGACCCGGCGACTCAACGTTCGCTTTGGGCGAAGACCGTGGATGGCCGAGTGGGGACCTTTGTCTCCCCCGACCTTCGTGACGCAATTGTGGCCTGGCGGGCGGGTGAGAACGGTAAGCGGCGACTCTCGGTCGTCCTGCGAGCGGGGCAGAACGTACATATAGCTGAAGTCGTTGTGCTTTCTGCGGATCGTGAGGGGGAACTACAGAGGGAACTCAACCTCTGGGAGGAAGACGCCGTTTCCGCCGGGCTGATGCGGCACCTTGGCCGATCGGCCAGTTTCCACGCGTATGACCTCGCGGCCGAGGCCTGCGACACTGCTGAGGAGGCACTCAAGGTGGCACCTACGGACCCGCTCGTCCGACAAACCGCCGCCGCTGCGAACGCACTCGTCGGGAACACGAGCCGGTCTCGCGAGATCGAAGACCAGTCACATCGTCCGTAGCGAAGCCGATGGGCAAACTGGAAACCCTGCGGGAAGCCCAACATTGGCTCCCGAGGGAGGCCTCATGTGAAACCCTAACGGCTCTGTTGCGACTCGCGAGGCGATGTTCCGCCGCGAGTCGCAACAGGTAACTCCAGAGGCGAGGATTTTGTGATGTTGCACCAGCGATCGACCCGCAGGGCCGTCCTCGGGTCTTTGGCCGTAATCATCGGTGGGTTGGGGGTCGGGTTCGCAGCGAACCTGTTCGGCCCGGCCCGCGGCGACCGGGTCGAGTCGGCTAGTGCGTGGTCGCCCGTCGCCAACGAAAAACCGGACGAGAAGTCGCAGGAGAAAATCGATCCCGCCCCCAGGGAGCGGGTGGGAATGGGAAAACACGCACTGCTCGTCGGGGTCACCAAGTACGACAATCTCGCCGCCGTCAGTCACCTGCGTGGCCCCGGAAACGACGTGAAGTTGATGAGGGAGACGCTCGTCGAGCGATACAGGTTCCCAGTCGAGAACGTCGTGTGCCTCACCGATAACGAGGACAAGCCGGAACTGCGGCCGACACGGGCCAACATCGCCCGCGAGTTCAAGCGTCTGGCCGAAGCCGCGAAGGCCGGGGAGCAGGTCGTCGTGCTGCTGGCCGGGCACGGCGACCGGCAGCCCGAGTCCGACCCACCCGACCCCGTCGCGCCTGAGCCGGACGGCCTCGACGAGATCTTCCTGCCGGCCGACGTCAAGCCGTGGGCGGGCGTCAAGGAGCGGGTTCCGAACGCCATCGCCGACAAGGAAATGCGAGATTGGCTCGGCGCGATTACCGCCAAGAAGGCTTACGTTTGGGCCGTATTCGACTGCTGCCACTCCGGTTCGATGACCCGGGACGGCGAGGTCGTGCGTCAACTCCCGCCAAGCGTACTCGTCCCGCCCGAAGAACTGGCCAAGGCCCGCGAGCGGGCAGCCAAACGCACCGGTCGCGCTGCCCCCGAACCCAGCACTAAGGGCAAGCCCTTGGCTTCCACCACGAGCGAGTACCTGGTGGCGACATTCGCCTGCCGGGAGTACGAGACAACCCCCGAAAGCCCCCAGCCAGCAGACTCTGTCACTGCCAAGCCCTACGGGCTTTTGACCTACACCCTAGTGAGCGGGCTGGAGACGTCGGCCGCGTCTGGCACACCGCTGACGTACCGCGAGTTGATGCAGCGGGTGCAGGCGAGCTATCTGGCCCGGCCACAGGGGGCACCGACGCCGACCACCGACGGAGCCGGGCAAGACCGCGTTGTCCTCGGTACCGACAAACCGGTTCGCCCTAAGATCACGCTCATTCGAATGAAGGACAAGCATATCGTGAACGTCGGCGACCTGCACGGCATCACCACCGGGAGCGTGCTGCAAGTCTACTCTCCGGCGGGCGAGAATGAGAAACCCCGCGTGCTGGGCCACGTCCGCGTCGAACAGACGCGGCCGCTGGATTCCGTCGTCGTAGCGGTGGCGCACAACAGCATGGAGAAGCCCGCCACACTGCCCGTGACCGGACTGTGCGAGGTGGTCGCTGTCGATTATACGGTCAACCGAGCGCTGCTGATCGGTATTGCCGACGGAAAGGGGCAAGATGCTCTGAAACCTAAGGTCGCCGACACTCTGCGGGCGTTGCCCAAGGAGGAAGGAGGACTCTTCTCCTTAGTAGATGATTTGTCGAAGGCCCATTTCGTGGTGCGGGTATCTGCGAGTGGGCCGGAGCTCCAAGAAGTCTCGGGCAACCGCCCACCCATTCCGCTTGCCGCTCTGGGGTCCGACCAGTTCGGCGAAACGCTCGTAGCCAAGTTGAAAGCGATCCACCGCGCGCGGAGCTTGATCGAGGTGGGGGTCCGGCTACAGAGCGAAAAGAGCCGCAGCACTCCGGAGCCGGAAGTCAAGATCGAGGTGCTCAGCCACCGCAACGCGGACGATCCGGGTCGAGTGCTCGAGCGCCCTTCGACCGGGTGGGTGTTCCGGCCGGGGGACCGGATCTCGTTCCGCGTCACGAACACCAGCAAGACCAAACGCCTCGAAGTAAACCTCCTGATCGTGGACCCGGACTACCGGATCGGCCTCTTTTATCCCCCACCAGACGAGACGAGCAAGATCCTCGAACCCGGCGCGGTCTTCAATACGGTGGCCGGGACGATCAACGACGAGCCGCCGTTCGGCCCGGAGAGCATGGTCGCGATCATCACGTCGCCGACGAACCCCCCCGTCAATTACGGGTTGCTGACCCAGCAGGGCGTGCGAGGATCCACGGAACGGGGGGACGCGTTGAACTCGCCGATCGCGCAACTTCTCGACCGCGGCATGCACGGTCACGGGACACGAACTGGCTTGATGCGCGCGGAGATCGCGAGTCAGGGCGCGCGGGTGCTGAACTGGCGGACTGCGAAGAAGTAGCGGCTCGCGGGGAACTGGAACCGGGCTGTTTCACCACACGATCAGGAGTTCGCCATGAACCGCATGAACAAGCTGGCCGTTCTCGCCGTGCTTGCGGATGTCGGGATATTCGTGAGCCGGACAACGGCCGCCGATCCGATCTCACCCGACCGCAAGCCGCGACTGGTGGCTCCTATCGGGCACTCACAGCCGATCTACTCGGCGGCGTTTTCGCCGGATGGGAAGTATCTGGTCACCGTCAACCGAGACACTGCGGCGATTCTGTGGGAGATAAAGACCGGCTGGGAAGTGCGTAAGTTCATCGGGCCGGCGATTGGAGTACTCTACTGCGTTACGTTTTCCCCGGACTGCAATTTCATCGCCATCGGGTAATTCGGCAATACGATACGGATATAGAACGCGGCGACGGAAGAACAGGCTCGCGTTTTCAAGGGTATTTAGAGTATGTGACCTCGGTGATGTTCTCACCGGACGGCACACAGGTGTTGTCCGCCGGCGCGCTTGTGGGATGCCCGCGACAGCAAGGAAATACGCACCTTCGCGGGGGTCGGCCTTACGCGGCAGGTTCTCGCCGGACGGCACTCAAGTCGTGACCGCAGGCGGCGTGAAATCCGCGCAACTCTGGGAGGCCCGCACCGGCGAACGCATCCGCAACCTCCTGGGGCACACAGAGTTCGTTTTCAATGCGGCGTTCTCGTCGGCCAGCGCAAGAGCACTATCTACGATCCCGCCGGCTGGGCCATCGCGAACGTCGATCCGATGGGCCGGCGAACGAGCATCTCGTACGACGCGGCGGGCCAGAGCGCCGCCCGCATCGATCCGCTCGGGCGCCGCAGTTCGACGGTCTACGATGGCGCCGGGAGGAGTTTGGCGTCGATCACCCCGCTCCTGATCCGCACGACGACGGTCTACGACGCGGCCGGGCAGAGCCGCCCGCATCGATCCCCTCGGCCGCCGCAGTTCGACGGTCTACAACGCCGCCGGTCAGTCCGCCGCGATGATCGATCCCCTGGCACACCGAATGAGTTCCCTCTATGACCCCGCCGGACGGCCCGCGGCGACGGTCGATCCCCTTGGCCGGAGAACAAGCACCGTTTACGACGCCGACGGCCGCATCGCGGCGACGGTCGATGCGATGGGCCCACGAATGACTTCGATCTTCGATGCCGCCGGGCAAGTCCGGGCGTCGGTCGATCCGCTGGGCCGGCGCACGAGTTCAATCTTCGATGCCGCCGGCCGGAGCATCGCGAGCCTGAACGCGCTCGGCTTCCGGAGCAGCACGGTCTACGACGCGGCGGGCCGCGCGGTGTCCGGACTCGACCCCCTCGGACGCCGCACGAGTACGCTCTACGATCGAGCCAACCGCAGCACCGCCGCGGTGGACGCTCTGGGCCGGCGGACGTCGACGGTCTACGACGCCGCGGGCCAAACCGTCGCGAAGATCGACCCGCTCGTGCGGCGCACCAGCATGGTGTTCGACCCGTCGGGCCGCAGCATCGCCGCCGTCGACGCCCTCGGGTTCCGCACCTCCACGGTCTAAGATACCGGTGGTCAAAGCGCGGCCAAAATCGACCCCTTGGGACGCCGTTCCAGTACCGTTTACGATCCGGACGGTCGCCCGGTCGCCAAAATCGATCCCCCTCGGGTTCCGCACGACGTCGATCTACGATGCGGCGAGCCAAGCGGTGGCGTCTCTCGATCCCCTGGCGCGGCAGAATTCGACGCTCTACGATCTCGCGGGTCGGAGTGTGGCCTCGATCAACCCGCTGGGTCAGCGCACGTCGGCGGTATACGATGCCGCCGGGAAAAAAATCGCCGGAATCGATGCCTTGGGCCGCCGGACCAGCATGCAGTACGACCCCGTCGGTCGGGTC
>JAYUBA010000100.1:0-2661 GCA_043741075.1 Frigoriglobus sp. | reverse complement strand
CGCCGGCCCCAGAGCCACGATTTCCTGCTCCGTCATCGGTTGTCCTCCCCGATGAACAGCTTACGAAACGGCGAGGAACCCGCGCTGTACTGTTAAGACCCGCTGAAGCGGGTCACTACGAACAGAGAATTACCCGAACAACTCCAACACCGGCTTCCCGGCGCTGACGGGCTTGGTGAAGCCGTCGGCACCGAGCTTCGTTTCCGGCGGCACGTCGAGCGCGTGGAACAGCGTCGCGCCGAAGTCCTCCGGCCACACCGGGTCGTCCTTCACGTAGGCCGCGGTCTTGTCCGACGCGCCGTACACCAGCCCGCCGCGAACGCCCGCGCCCGCCAGCAGCGCCGAGTAGCACGCGGGCCAGTGGTCGCGGCCTTCCCCGCTCACCCGCGGCGTGCGGCCGAACTCGCCCACCAGCACCACGAGCGTGCTTTCGAGCAACCCGCGGTCCTCCAAGTCGGTGAGCAGCGCGGACACGGCCTCGTCCACGCGCGGCAGCGCCCAGCTCAGGCCGAACGCGCCCGCCCCGAAGATGCTGCCCAGCCCCGGCCCGTTCCCGTGCATGTCCCACGTCTGCACGTTGCGGAACTTCTCGCCCGGCGGCAGCCCGGTCCACGCGGTCACGCTCACCAAGCGGGTGCCGGCTTCGATCAGCCGCCGCGCCATGAGCAGGTTCTGGCCGAGCGGGTGGCGGCCGTAGCGGTCGCGGGTGCGGGCCGACTCGCGGTCGAGGTCGAACGCGGTCCGCGCCTCCGGCCCGGTGAGTAGATCGACCGCCTTCTCGCGGTACTTCCCCATGTTCCCGGCTTCGTGGCCGGTCGGCGTCTGCCCGGCACCTTCGACGCGCGCGAGCAGTTTCTGCCGGTCGAGGAGCCGACGCGTCGGCACGTCGCTCGGCGGGTCGAACGACTTCACCTTGAAGCCGGGCGCGGCCGGGTTGTCGAGGTCGGTGCCGACGCGCAGAGGCGCGTATGCCGCGCCGAGGAAGCCGCCGGTGAGGTAGCGCGGTTGCACGTCGCCGGCAAGGTTCTGGAGCCAAACGTACGGCGGTACGTTGCCCGACGGCGGGCACAGCTTCGCCACCACCGAACCGAAGTACGGCGTGTTCTCCGCCGGCTGCGAGTGGCCCGTTTGGCAGACGTGCATCCCGCCGTCGTGGCCGGAGTTGCCGTGCGTCATCGACCGCACCAGGCAATAGCGGTCGGCCATGCGGGCGAGCCGCGGCAGGTGTTCGCAGACGCGCGTGCCGGGCACGCTGGTGGCGATCGGCTTGAACGGCCCGCGGAGTTCGGCCGGCGCGTCCGGCTTCATGTCGAAGCTGTCGATGTGACTGCACCCGCCGTACTGCACGATGAAGATGCACGACTTCGGCGGGCCGCGACGCGCGAGGCTACCGCCGGGCGAAGCGTGGAGCAACTCCGGCAGACCGAGGCCGAGAACGCTGATCCCGCCGAGTTGTAGCAGTTGTCGGCGGCCGAGAGTGGGTGTCATGGCGGGTTCCCGCGAGGGGAAGGGGCAGCAGGTCGTTGAGCATACCACACCCGCGGCCCGATCAGAACGTAGATTCCGCGGCGGCGCGCATCACTTGCCACAGTGCGTCCACGTCGGCGCGCTCGGTGGCGAGGTTGCCGACGGACACGCGAACCACCCACCGCCCGCCGAGGACCGCGGGCGTGAGGTACGCGGCCCCGGACGCGTTCACGCGCTCCGCCCACGCCCGCGTGTGCGCGTCGAGCGCTTCGCCCGCGAGGCCCGGCGGTTCGTGAATCACGCACACCGTTTGAAGAGGAACGGGAGCGACCACCCGCCAGTTCGGGGTTGAAGCCACTTGCTCCGCGAGCCACTGCGCGTTGGCGATGTCGCGCCGCAGACGCGCCTGTAAGCCGTTCACGCCTTCGGAGCGGATGAGACACCACAGCTTCAGCGCGCGGAACCGGCGCCCGAGCGCGATGCCCCAGTCGCGGTAGTTGGTGGCCCGGCCGTCGGCCGCGGTGCGCAGGTAACTGGGGCTGGTAGACATCACGCGAATCAGGTGTTCCGTGTCGCGCATGTAGAAGAGCGAGCAGTCGAACACCGCGCCGAGCCACTTGTGCGGGTTGAAGACGAGCGAATCGGCGCGCTCGATGCCGTCCCACATCCACCGGCATTCGGGCAGGATCATCGCGGAGCCGGCCATCGCGGCATCGACGTGCAGCCACAGGTTGTGCTTCGCCGCGACTTCCGCAATCGCTCCAACCGGGTCAAGCGCGGTGGAAGCGGTGGTGCCCGTCGTCGCGACCACCGCACACGGCAGCTTGCCCGCGGCGACATCCGCGCGAATGGCTTCTTCCAGCGCGTCCGGGCGCATAGCGAACACGTCATCGACCGGCACCGTGCGGACGTTTGCGCGGCCGAAGCCGGCGAGCAGCGCGGCCTTCTCTACGGAACTGTGGCTCTGCGTCGAGACGTACACCGTGAGCGGCTTCGGCTCGGCCTGCATCCCGCCCCGCGCGAGCGAGAAGTCGGTGACGCGTTCGCGCGCGCAGATGAGAGCGAGCAGGCTCGCGGTGGATGCGGTGTCGTGGATGACGCCGCTCCACGCGGCCGACAGCCCGACCATCTGCCGCACCCAGTCGCACGCGACCTCTTCCAACTCAGTCAGCGCCGGGCCGGCCTGCCAGTTCA
>JAYUBA010000099.1:0-2662 GCA_043741075.1 Frigoriglobus sp. | reverse complement strand
TTGGATTTGCCCTCTCCCCTTGCGGGAGAGGGTCGCCGCGCTTCGCGGCGGGGTGAGGGGTCAAACGTCTCTCCAAAGCAACCCCTCACCCGGTCGGCGAAGCGCCGCCCACCCTCTCCCGCAAGGGGAGAGGGCAAAGAGAAGGCCAGTCACTTCTTCGCCGCGATGCACCACAGGTGCTTGTAGGTGCGGATGAACAGCTCGCCGTCGGACGGCACGATGGACGCGCGTGTGGTGGAACCGTCGAGTTTGTTCGCCGCGATCTCCTCGTACTCGTCCGGCTTGACCGCGAACACGAGCGTTTCGCCGCGCTGCGACGTGAGGTACAACTTGCCGTCGGAGTGGACGATGCTGCCCCACGCCCCGCCGGTGATGGGCTTGTCCCACGCCTGCTTGCCGGTCTTCAGGTCGATGCACGCGATGCTCGGCTCGTTCACCACGTACGCGTGTTCGCCGATGATGACGCCGGAGCCGATGCGCTGCGGGTTCTTGGCCGCGCGGAAGAGCCGGTGCGTCTCGGTCACGTCGCCGGTGCCGCCGGTCTTCACCCCGATCGCCGCCCCGCCGTACCCGGCCGCCGCGAAGACGTACTTGTCGCTCACGAGCGCCGACGCGTACGTCAGCCGGTCGCCACCGCCCTCCTTCTCCAGCCCCTTGCAACTCCACAGCAGCTTGCCGGTCTCCGGCTCGTAGCTCTTCACCTGCGCCGGCCAACTCATCACCAGTTCGGTGCGGTCGCCCGCCTTCGCGACCACCGGCGTGCTCCACGAGCCGATGTAGTCGCTCGCCTTCTGCTCGTCGTTCCGCCACACCTCGGTGCCGTCGGTCTTCTTCAGCGCGACGAGGAACACCTTCGCGTGCGGGCCGAAGTTGTGGATGACGAGATCCTTGTAGATCACCGGCGACGCGGCGCTGCCCCAGATGTGGTCGCACGGGCCGAACTCCTTCTTCCACAGTTCCTTGCCGGCGAAGTCGTAGCAGTACATGCCGGCGGAGCCGTGGAACGCGACGACCCGCTCGCCGTCCGTTACCGGCGACGCGGCGCAGTAGGTGTTGGTGCCGTGAATGACCTCCTTGCCGTCGAACTCGACCGTCTTCTCCCACAGCTTCGAGCCGTCCTTGCGGCTCAGGCACAGCAGCGACCGCTTCTTGCCCTTCTCGGTGGCCTGGGTGAGGAAGATCTTGTCGCCCCACACGACCGGCGTGGAGTTGCCCGCGTCCGGCAGCGCGACCTTCCACTTCACGTTCTCGGTGGCCGACCACTTCGTCGGCAAGTTCTTCTCCGCGGAGAAGCCCTGACCGGTCGGCCCGCGCCATGCCGGCCAGTTGTCGGCGCGGGCGGTGGCGAGCGTGAGCGCGCACGCGGCGAGCAGCGCGCACGCGGCAGCGATACGTGGGAATGGCATGGCAAGCTCCGGGGAGGAACCAGGCGGGAAGCGGCATTATGGCGCGCTACCGTAGAATTGGGCAAGGAGGTTCGCCATGCAACCATTCTCTGTCGATGCTCACCCGCCGCTGCATGGGGTTCGCGTGCTGGACGCCGCCCGCGTGCTGGCCGGGCCGTTCTGCGGGCAGTTGCTCGCCGACCTCGGCGCCGACGTCATCAAGCTCGAACGCCCCGGCACCGGCGACGACACCCGCGGCTGGGGCCCACCGTACCTTCCTAACTTCAACGACCTGTCCGCGTACTTCCTCTCGTGCAACCGCGGGAAGCGGTCGGTCACGCTCGACATCGGCAGCCCCGATGGAAGCGATATCTTTCATCGGCTGCTCGCGAAGTGCGACGTGCTGATCGAGAACTTCCGCACGGACAGCGCGGAGAAGCTCGGCCTCACGCCGGCCGCGCTCTTGGCGAAGCACCCGCGGCTGATCGCGTGTTCGATCTCCGGGTTCGGCCGCACCGGGCCGATGCGGGACGCGCCCGGCTACGACTTCGCGATTCAGGCGCTCAGCGGGCTGATGAACATCACCGGCCCCCCGGACGGGCCGCCGTACAAGGTGGGCGTCGCGGTCGCGGACATCCTCACCGGCCTGTACGCGTCCAACGCGATCCTCGCGGCGCTGCACGCCCGCGCCCGCACCGGCCACGGGTACGCGATCGACCTCGCCCTCGCCGACTGCGCGCTCGCGGCACAGGTGAACGTCGCGCAGGCGTACCTCACCGACCTGAGCGGGGGGCGTAAGCCCCATGTGGACTGCCTCCCCAAGCGGCATGGCAACGCGCACCTGCAAATCGTGCCGTACCAGCTCTTCGCGACCGCCGACGGTTGGCTCGTGCTGAATGTCGGCAACGACGGTCAGTGGAAGGCGTTCTGCGCCGCGGCCGGTGCGCCCGACCTCGGCGCGGACCCGCGGTTCGCCACCAACCGCCAGCGCGTCGAACTTCGCGCCGAAGTGGTGCCGCAGGTGGAAGCGCTGATGAAGCAATTCCCCACCGCGGAGTGGGAGGTGCGGCTCGCCGGCGCGAACGTGCCGCACGCGGTGGTGCGCACCTATGCGGAAGTGTTCGCCGACCCGCAGACGCTCGCCCGCGGCATGAAGCTGACGGTCCGCGACCCGGCCGGGAACGCGGTCGATCTGATCGGCAACCCGGTTCACCTGTACGGCGCGCCGGCGGCCGAACCGACGATGCCGCCGCGACTCGGCGAGCAGACCGCGAGCG
>JAYUBA010000098.1:0-2668 GCA_043741075.1 Frigoriglobus sp. | reverse complement strand
CCGCCGCGTCTGGGTGCAGTGGCTCAACGGCGCGCCCGTGCGCGATCTGCCGATGTGAACTTCGGTTTGGCCCTCTCCCCTTGCGGGAGAGGGCAAGGAGAAGCCGCTCTCGGTCACCGCTTCACAACAACTCCCGCCCCAATCCCTGCTGCTTCGCCAACTCGACGACCTTCACCGCCAGGGCGATGTCCTCGATCCCTAACCCCAGCGACTTGAACAGCGTCACGTCCCGCGGCGACTCGCGGCCGGGGTACTTGCCGACGAACAGCGGGGCGAACTCCAGCACGTCGCTCCACTGAAGCACGCCCGCCTTCGTCGGCTCCACGAAGTCGCCCGCTTCGAGCTTCGCCTGCTCTTTGCTGTCCACCGTGACGAGCGTCGTGCGGCGGAACACTTCCACGTCGGTTTCCGCTTTGCCCAGGAAGTTCGAGCCGATCAGGTTGAGGTGCTGCCCCGCGCTCACCCACTCGCCGAACAGCACCGGTTCGCGGGCGGCGGTCGCGGTGCAGACAATGTCCCGGCCCTTCGCGGCCTCCTCCGGCTTCTCCACCGGCACCACCTCGATACCAGTTTCCTGCGACAGTTGCGCGGCGAACGCCTTCCGCCGCTCCGCGTCGCGGCCGTAAACATAGGCGGTCTTGATCGCACGCACCTTGCACACCGCGAGCAGTTGCGTGCGGGCCTGCTTCCCGGTGCCGAACACGCCCACCGTCGAAGCGTCCGCGCGGGCGAGTTTCTTGGTGGCGACGCCGCTCGCAGCCCCGGTGCGGAACTGGCCGAGCAGGTCGGCCTCGACGATCGCGGTGATGCCGCCCTGCTTCGGGTCGAACAGCATGACGTGGAACTGCGCGCCTGCTTTAGACGTGGTGTACGCCTTGAAGCCGATCGCGCCGAGCGTCTTCGCGGCGGCCGGCAGCACATGCAGCATGACGTGGTCGGTCTGACACCTCTGCCGCGTGTTGTTCACGGCCTCGTCGAGCGCGAGTTTGCGGAACGCGGCGGCGGTGGTTTCTAGCGCGAGGTCCATGGTGAGAACCCGCGCGACCTCCGCTTCGGTCAGGTACAGAATGGGCATAACCGCACCCCATCGGAAATGACGATCTAACCACAGAGCCACAGAGAAGGCAGTAGAAGAGAGATGAAACCAGCGTTCTTCAACACAATCTTCTCTGGTCGTCTCTGTGCCTCTGTGCCTCTGTGGTTAGTCCTTTACTTCCCGGTCCCGAGCCAGTCCTTCATGCGGGCGATGCCGCCTTCGATCACGTCGCGGCTGGTCGCGAACGACATCCGCACGAACCCCTCGGCCCCGAACGCGACGCCCGGCACGAGGTTCACGTGCGCCTGCTCCAGCAGCGCGCCGCAGAACGTGAGCGAGTCGGTCACGACCTTGTCGGCGAACGTCTTGCCGAAGTACGCGGACACGTCGAAGAACGCGTAGAACGCGCCCTCCGGCACCGGCAGTTTGTCGCCGGGAATCGCGGTCAGCAGGCCGAGCGTGAGTTCGCGGCGCGGTGCGAACTCCGCCCGCATCTCCGCGACGCACTCCTGCGGCCCGTTCAACGCCGCGACCAATGCCGCTTGCGACACGCTCGACGGGCAACTCGTCTCCTGGCTCTGGATGGTGTCCATCGCCTTCACCAGTGCCGGCGGCGCGATCGCCCAGCCCATCCGCCAGCCGGTCATGGCGTAGCTCTTGCTCGCCCCGCTGATGGTGATGGTGCGGTCCTTCAGCCACGGGCGCAGCGTCGCCACGCACGTCGGCTTCGCGGTGCCGTAGATGAGTTGTTCGTAAATCTCGTCGCTCAGGATAGCCGCGTCGGTGCCGTCCATCGCGTCCACGAGCGCTTCGAGTTCTGGGCGCGAGTAGACGGTGCCGGTCGGGTTGTTCGGCGAGTTCAGCATGAGCACCCGCGTGCGCGGGCTGACCGCGGCGCGGAGCTGCGCCGGCGACATCTTGAACCCGCTCTCCGGCGTGGTCGTGACGAGAACTGGCGTCGCCCCGGTCATGCTGACGAGGTCGGAGTAGCTCACCCAGTACGGCGTCGGGATGATGACTTCGTCGCCCGGCCCCACGGTGGCGGCGAGCGCGTTGTGGAGCGAGTGCTTCGCCCCGTTGGAGACGATCACGTTTTCCGGGCCGCAGTCCAGCCCGTGGAACGACTTGTACCACTTGCAGATCGCGGCCTTCACTTCGGGCGTGCCGCTCGTGGGCGTGTAGTGCGTCTGCCCCGCGAGCGCGGCCTTCTCGGCCGCGTCGCAGATGTGTTTGGGCGTGTTGAAGTCCGGCTCGCCGAGGCTGAAGTCGAACACCTTGATCCCGGCCGCCTTCAGTTGACGGGCCTTGGTGCCCGCGGCTATTGTGGCGGACGGCTTGACGGACGCGGCGAGCGTCGAGATACGGATCATGTCGCGTCCGGTCCTTGCGCGGTGTGGGAGCAGTCCCCCTCATCGTACCGGATTCGCGAATCACTGGAATCCCTTCGCGCCAAGGAAGGCGGAATGCACGTCGCGCAGTTCGTTCAGCGGTACCCGCCGGCGCTCGGCGGTTCGGAGGCGTACACCGCGCGGTTGTGCGAGTACCTCGCCGCGCGCGGCGACGACGTGTGCGTGTGGACGAGCGACGCGGTTGAATTGAGGGAGATGTGGGCGAAGAGACCCACCCCCCCGG
>JAYUBA010000097.1:0-2671 GCA_043741075.1 Frigoriglobus sp. | reverse complement strand
CGCGTGCCTCTGGCACAATATCGCGGTGTTCTCCCACACCCCGGAGGTTGCAATGTTACTCTCCCGCCGCCAGTTCCTCGCCGCGTCCGCTGCCGTCGCATCGGGCGGAGTCGCCACGGCCATCGACCCCATCAAGCGGCCGTCGGACAAGCCGGACCTGAAGCTGTCGCTCGCCGCGTACAGCATGAGGCAGGCGCTCGACCTGAAGAAGCCGACGATGACGCTGTTCGAGTTCATCGACTACGCAGCCGAACTGCCGCTCGACGCCGTCGAACTCACGTCGTACTACTGGGCCGAAACCACCGACGCCTACGCGGAGAAGCTGAAGGCGCACGTGGCCCGGAAGAAGCTCGCGATCTCCGGCGTGCCGGTCGGCAACAACTTCTGCGTGAAGGACGACGCCAAGTACAAGGCGGAGATTCAGAAGGTGAAGGACTGGACCGCGCGGGCCGCGAAGGTCGGCGCGACCACGGTCCGCATCTTCGCCGGCAATCTGGAGAAGGGCGACACGCTGGGGGAGGCGCAGAAGCGCGTGGTCGCCGCGATGAACGAGTGCTGCGAGGTGGCCGAGAAGCTCGGCGTGTTCCTCGCGCTGGAGAACCACGGCGGCATCACCGACACGCCGGAGCACCTGCTCGAACTGGTCAAGCCGGTGAAGAGCAAGGCGCTGGGCGTGAACATCGACACGGGCAACTTCCGCACGCCGGACCCGTACGCGGACATCGCCAAGATCGCGCCCTACGGCGTGGTGTCGCAGGTGAAGACGGAAGTGTCCCCCGGCGGCAAGGTGCAGGAAGCGGACCTCGCGCGCGTGGTGAAGATCCTGAAGGACGCGAACTTCCACGGCTACGTCGCGCTGGAGTACGAGGCGAAGGAAGACCCGAAGACGGCCGTGCCGAAGTACATCAAGGAACTGCGCAAGCTGATCGGGTGAGAAGAGAAGAGGCCACAGATAACGCAGACGGACGCAGATCAAGACCGAAGGCATTGAGTGTGAACAAGACGGCATCGGGTTCGGCCGACCTCGTTCTCTTCTATCTCAATTTCTCTTCGGTCTTGATCTGCGTCCGTCTGCGTTATCTGTGGCTCTTCGCTTCTTTACCCCAGCCCCATCGCGCCCAACAGCAACTCCTTCACGCGCGTCATGTGTACGCTCGCGTTCGGGTTCGGGCCGTGGCCGATGAGAATGGGGCGGTCCCGCGGGTCGGCCGCCGCGAGGCCGTGGCTCCCGCGCACGATCCGCGCGTCCAGCGGCACCACGTCGAACGTCGTGCGGAAGCCGAGCTTCTTCTGGATGAGCCGTCGCGCGCTGTGCAGTTTGGGGAACCACAACTCCGGGTCGAAGAACAGTTCGCACGGGTCGAAGCCGGGCTTGTGGTGGATCGCGACCGCCCGCGCGTAGTCCGGGGCGAGTTCGTCGTCGAGCCAGAACGGGTACGCGAACCACGCGTCCGGTTCGGACAGCGCCACGAGGTCGCCGCTCCGCCGGTGGTTCAGGTGGACCGCGGCCCGGTCCTCACCCGCGTACACCTCTGCCACGCCCGGCACGCCCGCGAGCACCGCGCGCACGCGGGCCACGTCTCCGGCGTCGCGGACGTAGACGTGCGCGAGTTGGTGATCGGCCACCGCGAACGCCCGCGACGCGTACAGGTCGAGTTGCTCGCCGAACGGCCCGCGCCGCGCCTCCAGCAACCCGGCCGCGCGCAGCGCGCGGTTCAGGTACACCGGGCGCGACACGTCGCAGTGCCCGTACTCGCTCACCACCCACACCTGCGCGCCGAGCGCGTGCGCCGCGTCGAGCAAGGGCGCGCACGCGTCGTCGAGTTCGCGCACGCACCTCGCCATGTCGCACCCGCTCGGCCCGAACCGCTGCGGGTCGTAGTCGAGGTGCGGCAGGTACACGAGCGTGAGCGTCGGCTTTGAAAACTGCACCACGTTGGCCGCGGCCCGCGCGATCCACTGCGTGCTCTTGGCCCCGGCCATCGGCCCCCAGAACGCCGGGAACGGGAACGTCCCGAGCGCGCGTTCCAGCCCTTCGGCCAGCCCCGCGGGCGTGCCGGAGACGCCGAACGCCTTGTTCCCGTTCGCCGCGTAGTGCGGCTTCGGCGTCACCGAGATGTCCACCGCGGCGCCCTGGTTGAACCACCAGAACAGCTTCGCGCTTTTGAACTCCTTGTTCCGCGCTTTCGCCCGCACGCGGGCCGTCTCGTACAGCGGTTCGGACTGAATGAGCCGGTTGCACTGCTGCCAGAACCGGACCTCGTTCGTGCTGTGGAACAGCCAGCCGTTCGCGACGATGCCGTGCGCGTTCGGCAGTTCGCCGGTGAGGATGGTGGCCTGTGCGGTACAGGTGACGGCGGGCAGCACCTCCGGCATGTCGGTGACCCACCCGGCCGCCGCGACCGCCTTCAACCGCGGCGCGTGTTCGAGCAGTCGGGGCGTGAGGCCGACCGCGTTAATCAGTACGATTGGTTGCATGTGGAACATGGTAGGGACTCGTACAGAACCTCTCCCCAATCCCTCCCCTAAGAAGGGAGGGGCCAACGGACCCGGCGCTTTAGCCCCTCCCTTCTTAGCACTACAGCGCGGGTTCTCCGCCGGTGAATAAGATGGTCCCTCGGAGGGAATCCGATGACGGACCAGGAAATTGCCGGGTTGGGGCCGGCGTTCG